>JAUNVD010000025.1 GCA_030537855.1 Tissierellia bacterium
TAGAACATTTCTTATAAATATTTTTCTTTATACTTAGATATCTCTTTCTAAATAGTCCTTACTTTGCTATGATTAATATAGAAAGTAGGTGATATGTTGTCGAAAGTCATTACAATTTTTAATCAAAAGGGTGGAGTTGGAAAGACCACTACAGTAATTAATCTTGCCTCTGCCCTTGCTCTTAAAGGGAAAAAGATTTTAGTTGTAGATATGGATCCCCAAGGAAATGCTAGTAGTGGACTTGGTTTAGATAAAGACCAAGGGGAAGGCACCTATGATTTTTTAATTGGAGAATCTTCATACATAGATGTGAAGCGAAAAACCAATATTGAAAATCTTTTTGGGATTTGTGCAAATAAGGATTTAGCAGGAATTGAAATAGAATTGGCACAAATGGGAAATTGGCAATATATTTTATATGATAAATTAAAAGATATTGTGGATGTTGACTTTATACTTATTGATTCCCCCCCTTCTTTAGGTATTCTATCTCTAATGTCTCTTGTGGCATCCCATAGTATATTAATTCCAGTACAATGTGAGTACTATGCACTAGAAGGAGTGAGTCAATTACTTGATACTATTCACTTGGTAAAGGATAATTTTAATAAGAATCTTGAAATCGAAGGTGTCATTATGACTATGTTTGATGGAAGAACAAATTTATCTTTACAAGTAGTGGAGGAAGTAAAAGATTTTTTTGAAAATCTTGTTTACGGGACGATGATTCCTAGAAATGTGAGATTGGCGGAAGCTCCTTCTTATGGTATGGATATTTTTTCATATGATAAGAAGAGTAAAGGGGCAGAAAGCTATTTAGCATTTGCGGAAGAATTTTTAATGGATCAAGAATAAGGAGGTAAGATTGAGTAATAAAAAAAAGGCTTTAGGAAGGGGTCTTAATAATTTTTTAAAAGATTCTAAAAAAGTCGAAGAGTTACTTCAAAAGGAAGGGGAAAACCTGAAAGAAATCCCGATTGACGAGATTATTCCAAATCCTAATCAGCCACGTCGTCATTTTGCAAAAGAGACTTTAGAAGAATTATCGAAATCTATTGAAGAGTATGGGATTTTACAACCACTGGTTTTACGTAAGATAGACGAAGGTTACGAAATTATCGCAGGGGAAAGAAGATATCGAGGAGCTAAATTAGCTGGGCTTTCTACTGTCCCTGGGATTATTATGGAAATTGATGAGGAAGAATCTCATAAAGTAGCTTTAATTGAAAATATACAAAGGGAAGATTTAGATCCTGTAGAAGAAGCTATGGGTTACCAAGCTTTAATGAAAAATTATAATTTAACCCAGGAAGGATTGTCTAAAGTACTAGGTAAAAGTCGGTCCTATATTTCTAATACCATCCGTTTATTAAAATTACATCCTAAGGTATTGGAGTTTTTACAAGAAGGAAAATTATCAATTTCCCATGGTAAATTATTATTACAATTGAAGGATCAGGAAAAGCAGTATAAAAAAGCATTAGAAATTATAAGGGAAGGATCAACGATAAAGGAGACTACCAGAAAGTTACCTAGGAAGGACAAGAAGGATATTTTCTTTGTGGATTTAGAAAATCGATTTGAGCAAGCCCTTGGCACAAAGGTTTATGTAAAGCATCGAGGTAAGAAAAAGAAAATAGAAATTGAATATTATTCTGATGAGGATTTAGAACGTATTATGGAAATACTAGGGGTGGATTATGAGTAGAGAATATACTATGTATCTTGTTGATGCGTTTACATCAACACCTTATTATGGAAATCCTGCTGGGGTGGTTCTTGTAGATTACCAATTGGCAGAAGAAGAGATGCAAAAAATAGCCAAAGAAATAAATGTGTCAGAAACTGCATTTGTTGAAAGTTTAGATCGAGAAGAGTTTCGAGTACGTTTTTTTACACCTGTAGAAGAAGTAGATCTTTGTGGTCATGCTACAATAGCAACTTTTCATACCTTAGCTAAAAAAGGTTATATACACAGTATACCCATGGGGGAAAAATCAGTGTTCCAACATACGAAAGCAGGAAGATTGGAAGTGAAGTTATATTATAATTTTGGAAGGATCCAAAAAGTAATTATGGAACAAGCAGAGGGAGAGGACTTTGGTCCTGTACAAAATATTCCTTTATTATTAGAAGCTATTGGTTTAGAAAAAGAAGATCTTGGTTTAGAAGGTTTACCCCTAATCCCTAGGAAATGTTCTACAGGTTTAAAGGATATGTTTGTTCCTGTAAAAAATCAAGAAATTTTAAGTAAAATTACTTTAAATGTGGAGAAATCCATAGAATTATCGAAAGTAGAAGATGCATTTTCTATCCATGCTTTTACAGAAAAGGAAGGGTTTTTTTATCAGAGAAACTTTTGTCCTATTTTAGGAATAAATGAGGAAGCTGCAACAGGTACTTCTACTGGGGCTTTACTATTTTATCTTCAAAAAGAAGGTATCTTTATGGATTCAACCTTACAAGCGAAACAGGGACTAGAAATGGGACGACCTTCAGATATTTTTGCAAAGTATGAAAATAATAAAATATATGTTGGAGGAGAGGCAGCTATTGTTTTAGAGGGAATCATACATGTATAATAAACTGGAAGATTATTTATTAAAAGATTTTGTGGAAAAGACAAAGGATAAAACATCCTATCCTGGTGGAGGAGCAATTACTGCTCTTTCTGCATCTTTAGGAGCATCTTTAATTATTATGGCTGAGGAACTATCCAAAGATTCTTCCTTAAGAGATTCTAAATTCGTGCTCCAAATTGGTGAAGAGTTATTACAGAACATGGAAGACGATGCTCTTGCTTATGAACAGGTAATTCAAGGACAGAAACTACCTAAAAATACAGAAAAAGAAAAAGAATTTAGAAATCAAAAAATACAAGAAGGACTTGTTCATGCGATAGAGGTACCATTAAACACTGCAAGAAAATCCCTGGCTCTTTTAAAGTATCAATCTTATACCATAGAAGAAATATCTTCTTATGCTATATCTGATACAGGAGTCTCAGCATTATTATTATATGGAGCTATAGAAGGAGCTTTGTTAAATGGTAGAATTAATATTATTTCTTTGAAAGACCAAGAGTTACGGAAGAAATACTTAAAAGAGATGGATGAGATATTAAATCAGGGACATAAGTTAAAGGAAGAAATTTTGGAGAAGGTATATGGAAAACTATAAAAAGAAAATACTATTTGTTTTAAATCCTAATGCAGGAAAGGGGCTAATTCGAACATTAAAAACCTTTATTCATAGAGAGGTTCGTTTTGCTGGTATGGATTATGATATAGTTTGTAAGAAAAATATGGTTTTGGCTCGACAAATTATTATAGAAAATGCTGAGTCTTATGATATGGTTGTTTCTGTAGGAGGAGATGGGACTAACTATTTTGTTTTAAATGCATTAATGGAGACGAATCAAAGACATTTAGGAATTCTTCCTGCAGGAACTGCTAATGATTTTGCAAAATGTATGAGAATCAAAGGAAGTCATCAAAAAGTATTAAGAAATATTTTAAATCATGATCCTGTTATTATTGATATTGGAAAAGCCGATCATAGATATTTTTTAAATACTGCGTCTATGGGTTTTGATGTTGGAGTAATGAAAACATACGATGCTCTACCTCGTCCTAAACTAGGTAAAGTTTCTTATTTATATTCTATTTTCAAGAATTTAATAACCTATGAAAAAGAAAGATTTCAATTGAGTTTTTTAAATCAAAAGGAAGATAAAGAGTATTTACTTTTTGTATTGGCAAATGGTATTTATTACGGAGGAGGTTTTCCCATTGTTCCACCAGCAAATCCAATGGATGGGGTATTAGATTTGGTTACAGTTTTTGGTTTAAGTAATACTGAAGTGGTTGGAGTTTTACCAAAGCTATTACAAGGGAAACATTTAGCTTTAAAAGAATATGTAGATCATCATAAGGTAGAAAATCTTGAAATTGGTTTTCATGGAGAGGGTGTTTTAAATTTAGATGGAGAATTGTTTCCAGTAAAAGAACCGGTACATTGTAAGATTGTTCCAGGGGAAATTTATTTGTATGGACAATAAATAAATCTGTCTTTCCCTCAATGACCATAGGATTATTTTAAGGAGGAATAGATGGATAAAAGAAGAGCTCGTAGAAGACGAGTAGAAAAAAGACGTCGTCTTATCTTTTTAGTTTTAATACTTCTTTTAATACCTTTATTAATACAGGGTATTCTTATAAAAAATCGACTCATCCGTCTTAAAATAGATGATGTAGAATATGTGGAATTTATAAAATTTCCAGAAAATAAAATGGTAACTATAAAAAATCCAAAAAAACTTAAAAGGATTATTCGAAAAATCAATGGATTTTCCGGTTCAAATGTAGGAAGTCAACCACATACAGACAAGGAAGTATCTTTTGTAAATGTCTATACAAAATCCCATGGGAAAGTAGAATTAACAAAAACAGATGAATATATTGGGGTCAATGGGAATTGGTATAAAGTAAGAAGTAAGTATACCAATGAATTTGATAAATTTTTTCAAGAATATTTTTAGGAGGTAGTAATGGAAAGGTATGAAACAGGCATCAAAGATTTTACAATTCGACGAACCACAATAGATGATACTCCTTTAATCTATCGGTTTATACGTGAATTAGCAGATTATGAAGGACTTTTACATGAAGTTAAGTCTACAGAAGAGATTTTAAGAAAGTCTATTTTTGAAGAAAAGGCTTGTAAAGTTGTTATTGCAGAATTAGCTGGAGAACCTATTGGTTTTTCCCTTTATTTCCACAATTTTTCAACCTTTGAAGGAAGACCTGGGTTATATTTAGAAGACCTTTATATTGACCCTAAGTATCGAGGGAAGGGGTATGGAAAAAAGCTTCTTCAATTTTTAGCTCACGAAGCAGTAAGACTAGATTGTAAAAGATTTGAATGGTGGTGTTTAAATACCAATACTCCATCTTTTGAATTTTATAAATCCATTGGCGCTGAACCTATGGACGAGTGGACGGTATTTAGAATTGATGGGACCACATTAATAGATATGGCAGATAAATTTTAGGTATAATATTGAAGTATAAAAATTTAAGACCCCTAATCCTCTTTTGGAATAGGGGTCTTAAATTTCCCATTATGATCATATCCTTTCATGTAGACTTTTATATTATAAGGATGATTCTATCCAATGTATAAAATCGTTTAAGAATGTAGTTATAAAGAAAAAGATAAAACCTTACAATCATAATTTACAGGAAACTAAGGATTCATACTATAATTATAAGTTGTCCAACCTCTTCATACAATTATCATATATTAATTTGCCAATAAATGATAGGTTTCTTCTCCAAGGGTTAAGGTATCATCTGCAGTACTATGGCCACCATCTACAGCTATATATTCATAATCGGTGAAAATACCATAGTTATTGGTGGTTTCCCAATCTGAAAATTCAAAATATCCACCTTGAGGATAATAAGTACCATAAGCTACAGCTGTATATCCACCTTTTCCATTAACTTCTTCTTGATTACGTATGATTTTATAATAATCATAGTCTAATTTTTCCACATATACGGTTACATAGGTTTCAAAAAATCCTAAGTGAGTATCCTCATTAATATATGCATAGTAATTCCCACTTATATCATCGCCTAAATTCGCATCTGGAGTATATCCTGGTCCTATTGCAACAGTTCTCGCTCCTGGATCCCAGTGTACTTCTTTTCCAAAAGTTTCGGCTATAAAACGTAAAGGAACGAAAGTTCGGTCTTTATAAAGTGTTGGTGGTGCATCTAAGGGTGTAGATTTTCCATTTACTGTAGCTCTAGGGTGACCAATAGCTAGGTAGATAATAGTATTTCCTTCTGAAATAATGACTTGTTTTGTTTTTTGTATCCACTGTACATCATATCCAAAAGCTTCAGAAATAAATCTGACAGGGACATAGGTCCTAGAATGTTCAATAAAAGGCTCTACATCAGGAGTGACATAATCTCCGTTCATCCATAAAGAAACAGTAGCTTTTTCCACCGCAAAACTATTTATAGGGATGGCAGTAAATAATAGAAGTAAAGTCAATATCATTGTAAAACGTTTCCATGATTTTTTCATGTTAAACCTCCTTTTTAAGATGATGATTAATCGTATAAGTAATCTAATCATTTTACTCTTAATTTAATTATAAATCCATCCTATAAAACATGCAATCATGAAAATATGATTTTTTTGTTCCATAATATTTAACCAAGTTTTGTACTTTCCCATTCCCTTATTGATTGTGATTCAATAATATTTCAATTATAATAAGAAAAGAGGTGATATTATGTTTCCGAAAATGAGAAGGTCGGAAAAACAACTATCCAATGAAAGGGCTTTTGAACTCTTAGATGAAGGAGAATATGGAGTACTATCTATGTTTGGACCAGAAGAGTATCCCTATGGTGTTCCTTTAAATTATAGTCGAGTTAAAAATAAATTATATTTTCATGGAGCAAAAAAAGGTTCTAAAAACCTATTTCTAGAAAAAAATCCAAAAGTTTGTTTTACAGTTACCACCCAATGTGATCTAGTCCCTGAACAGTTTGAAACGTACTATACTTCGGTGATTGTTTTTGGAAGGATAGAAGAAGTTTTAGATGAAAAAGAAAAAACAGATGCTCTTTATTCTCTTATTGTAAAGTATTCTAAGGACTATCTAGAAGAGGGAAAAGAATATATTAAGAGAAGTGGAAAAGCTACTAAAGTGTTTCAGATGTACATAGATCATATGACGGCTAAACTTGGAAGATAAAGGTGATTACTTGAATTTTAAAGATCTTGTTGAACAAAGGCAAAGTTGTAGAAATTTTGACGAAGGAAAAATACCAAAGGATGAAGATATACAAAAAATAATAAAATGGTCACATCTAGCTCCTTCTGCTTGTAATGCTCAGCCTTATAAGATTACCATTGCAAAAGGTGAACTTGCTAAGGAAATTAGTAAAGCTAGAAGTTTACAGATGAATGCTTTTATCGAAAAGGCACCAGTATTTTTTATTATTGAAGAAGGAGCTTATAATCTTACTTCTAGAGTCGGATCTTCTTTGAAAGATCAGGATTATCGTTCCATTGATATTGGGATCTTAACGGCACATATTTGTTTTAGTGCTACAGAACTTGGTCTTTCTACTTGTATTTTAGGAATGTATGATGAAAGGAAAATCCAAGAATTACTTGGAACTAAGGAAAGAATACGATTGATTATAGCCCTAGGATATGAAAAGGGAGATATAAGACAGAAGAAACGAAAAGATTTGTCCAAGGTTTGGATAGAAAGATAATAGGAATGACTGATAAGAAAACCCCCTAATATTGGATTTCTTAGTCCAAATTTAGGGGGTTTTCCATTTTATTTCAATACACTTATTAGATATTTTTTATTTTTTCTTAGCTCCTGGATAGAACTCAGGATTGGTAAAGAAATCATTTTTCATCTCTACTACTTCTTTGCTCATAAGTATAATACCAATCATGTTAGGAATAATCACACATGCTAACATAAAGTCTAGGAGTTTATAAAGGATTTCTAAATTTAGTACAACTCCTAGTACGATAAATAGGATGTAGACAATTCTCATAACAATAGCAAATTTATGTCCAAATAAAAACTCTGCTTGTTTCTCACCAAAGAAGATAATTACGATAACTGTAGATAGTACAAACATTAACAGAGCAAAGGAAACTAATCCTGCACCAAAAAATGTTCCGAAGGTGTTTTCAAAAGCTAAAGCTGGCATAGTAGCTGCTTGTTCTGCTGGAATTTCTAACCAGATTCCAGAAACGAGTACTACCAATGCTGTAATGGTACAAACGATAATGGTATCCATAAAGATTTCAAATACTGCCCAAATTCCTTGTTGTGCAGGTATTTTAACAGTTGCTGTACTATGTGCAATAGTTGCTGTACCCATACCAGATTCATTGGAATAGGCTCCTCGGGCAATTCCATTTCGAATTCCTGCTGCAACTCCTGCTCCTGCAAATCCACCGGCTGCTGCAGTAGGTGTAAAGGCATTTTTAAAGATCATACCAAAGGCTTCAGGTATATGGGAAGCATTTAATATGATAATAATAAGTCCTCCCACAATGTAAACAGCTGCCATAATAGGCACTAATTTTTCGGTAAAGCTGGCGATTTTTTTGATTCCACCAAATACTACAAGTCCCACTACAATTAATAAAAACGCAAGGGCGATATATTTGTTAATACCAATTTGCTCTGCATTTTGTAAAAAGGTTAGGGATTGAGTAGAAATAGATGGAGCAATTTCTATCATAAGCATAAAAGCGAAAATGGAACCAAGAATAGGGATAGGTGAGTGTTTCAAATAGTACATGGCTCCTCCCACATACTCCCCTTCTTCATTTACTTCTCGATACTTAATACCTAAACAAATTTCTGTAAACTTTGTTGCACATCCAACTAAAGCTGTCATCCACATCCAAAAGACTGCGCCAGGGCCTCCTAGGGCAATAGCCACAGGTACACCTACAATATTGGAACCACCAATACTAGATGCTAGTGCAGCGGTTGCAGCTTGGAATGCAGATACAGTACCTTCCCCTTCAGATTCTTTAAACATATTTCCAAAGGTTTCTTTCATAATAAAGCCTAAATATCGGAATTGGAAAAATCCTAAACGAATCGTTAAGAATAAACCTCCACCTACTAGGATAATCAGTAATGGTGGACCCCAAAACCAATCGGACAGTTTTACTAATAAATCAATAAGTGCCATCGTTTCCCTCCTAATTGACGATGTTCAGATATTGAAGATTAAAAGATTTCTGCAATCATACAACGAACAGATCCGCCACCATAAAATTCAATGGTAGAGATATCAGCTGCAAGAATTTCTGTTTCTTCTTCAATTTTTTTCTTTTGGTCTTCCGTTAAAGAGTTATATGCTTTGGTACTCATAGCAATAAAGTTTTTACCATCAGATCCCTTTAGTTCTAAAGTATTTCCAAGGGAGTTTTTAATTTGATCTAAAGAAAGATCAATTACATTATTTCCCCCTTCTTCTAAGGATTTACGAACTTCTTCCCGTTTTCCTTCTTCAATAGACTCTAAGCAAATAAGGGCATTTTTTTCTCCAATTCCCATAAGGATATTGGTATGATAAATAACAACACCATCTTGCTCAGCTACGAAGTATACAGGTTTATGTCCAGTATCTTCACAAAATTGTAAGAATAATTCCTTATCAGCTCTTGGTGAAAGGGCACAATAAGCTACCTTATTTTTACGGTCAATAACCATAGAGCCAGTTCCTTCTAAAATTTTACCTTTTTCAGCATTTTTACTATAGTCATATACCTTAAAGAATTTTTCGTCTTTAAAAGAATTTGCTGCAATTTTTTCCACTTCATCTCGGAACTTAGTAATTTCCAATTGACGATTTTCCGCAAACATTGGATAAACAACCATAGTTCCACCTTCGTGAGTGGAAAACCAGTTATTTGGGAAAATACTGTCAGGAGTGGCAGGTTCAGGAGTATCTTCTAATACATTGACCTTTACTCCTCGTTTTTCTAATTCTTCCACTAAATGATTAAATTCTTTTAATGCTTTTTCTTGTACAGTTTCTACATCAGCACCATCATCACTTTGATAAGCATTGTTTACTGCAGTTTCTGCATTAAACTGAAAACCTACCGGTTTTACCATAACAACTTCACTAGCGGAATGTTTGAACATACACATGACCTCCTTGAATAAAACGTTTGCCTAAAAACAATTTGGCAAAGCTCCTACATATAATACGCTATCAATGACCATTATATCTTATTTATATTGGGTTTTCAATGTTTATAGAACATTCATAGGATTATAATAAAATAATATTTAGGAAAAATAATATGACGCATACAAAACTAGAAAACTTTTTCAATAAAATAATGACAATTCAATATAAAAAATGCTACTGACTTTTTAGACCTTTTTAACAAATAATGATGGTTTATATTTTTATAAGGGTTTCTAATAATTATGATTGATGAGTATTCATTAAAAAAGCACGCCTAGGCGTGCTCTTTCTTTTAGAATTCTTCTATATAAGGATAAAATATTATAAATCTACATCATCTAAATTTAAGAGGTCATCATCATCTTGAACTTTTCCTTCAAATTGATTTCTATCAAAGAGACCTTCTTGATGTGAAACTACTGTTGTTACAATCGCATCTCCTGTACAGTTAACAGCGGTTCGTGCCATGTCAAGGATTCGGTCAATTCCCATAATAAGTCCAATACCTTCTACAGGAAGACCAATAGAATTAAATACCATTGCTAAAGTGATAAGACCTACACCAGGAACTGCAGCTGTCCCAACAGATGCCATAGTAGCTGTTCCAATTACAGTAATAAAATCTCCTAGACTTAATGAAATTCCATAGGCTTGGGCCACAAAGATAACGGCAACCCCTTGCATAATTGCTGTACCATCCATATTAATCGTTGCTCCTAATGGAATGGTAAATGCAGAAATCTTTTTTGATATTCCCATTTCATCTAACGTGGAAATATTAATAGGAACTGTTGCACCAGAACTAGCTGTAGAAAAGGCAAATCCCATAACAGGAGCAAATTTCTTTAAGAAGGCTAATGGATTTGTTCTTCCGAATACAAGTAGGATAAGAGAATAGGTGAATCCTACCTGTAAAATTAAAGCTATTATTACAGAACCCATATATTTTAACATAGGAAGAAAACCATCAAATCCAATTCCTGAAAAAGTTTTGGCAATAAGTCCAAATACACCAATAGGGGCTACTTTCATAATAATAAAGGTCATGGTCATCATAATATCATTACCTTCATTCATCACACGACTGATAATAGGAACTTTATTTCCTAGATGAGCTAGAATTAAACCAAGAAGTAGTGCAAACATAATAATTTGAAGCATATTCCCTTCTGCTAAAGCAGCAACAGGGTTTTTTGGGATAATACCTAATAGCATATCAACTCCAGTTTCTGCACTAGTATGGTCAATGGTAGTTTCTTCTGCAACGACAGAAGTCATATCTAATCCAAAACCAGGATTAATGATATTTGCAACGGTAAGGGCAATGGTAATAGCAATGGCAGTAGTGACAAGATAAAAAGCTATAGTCTTTAGTCCTACACGACCTAATTTTTTTGTATCACCAATAGCCATACTTCCAGCTACAATAGAAAAGAATACTAATGGTACGACAAGCATTTGCATTAATCGCATAAAGCCTGTACCAATCACATTAAAAACACCATTAATTAAAATCGTATCGCGAAAGGTGCTTTCAGGAACCAAGTAATGAACAATTAGTCCAGTGATTCCCCCTAAGATTAAACCTAAAAATATTCGAGTTGTTAAACCAAATTTTTTTTTCTTTTTAGCTTCCATGGTTTCCTCCTAATTCGAAGTAATTGTCAATATAGCTTTTCAGTTCATCTTTCCAATATGGAGGTTTTTCCCATTCTAACATTCGAAGCATTAAAGAATCTAACTCAATAAAATCAGGATGAATGGAAGATTGTAGATTGTGAACTTCTGCTTTACCGAAATGTTCTTCCAAACCCATAAGTCGAGCAGCTTCTTGAATAAATTCTAAACGGGTACAAGTTCCTTCACAGGTATAATGATAGGTTCCAAACTCAAAAGTTGGAAGGATTTTAGCAACAAATTTTGCTAATGCAATGGTACTAGTGGGAGAAGCCACTTGATTCATTGCAAATAATAGCGCTCCTTCACTTACTCCTCTTTTTATTTTTAAGAGGGTTTTTCGATCATAAACCCATGAAGAACGGATAATAAAGAAACGATTGGTCATTTCTTTTACAAACTCTTCCCCAAAAGATTTTGTAATACCATAGGTTGTTTGGGAATCTCCTTCATGAAATTCATTGTATAATTTTTCTTTCTTACCAGCAAAAATATCGTCTGTCGAAAAATGCACAAGTTTTGCACCAATGGAGTCTGCTGCAATTGCTGCATTTCTTGCACCTAGAGCATTGGTTTGAAAAGCATTGTCAGGTTCCTCTTCACATTTTCGAGCATTGGTAAGACCAGCACAATTAATAATTGCATAGGGTTTATTCCGATCTGCAAACTCCATAACCTCTGAGAGATTCCTAATATCAACTCCAGACTTATCTGTTAAAATAAGACGATAATCCATAGGATTTAAAATTCTTGCTAAAGCCTTTCCTAAACGGCCTTTGGCTCCAATAATCCAAACAGTTTCATAGGGATTCATCATGGTAAAACTCCTTTCTTGTTGTTCCAATTCTTACTTACTATTTTATTAATTCATCAACCATATAACCTATATGGGAGATAGCTTTTGATAAACTTTTTGTATTTGTGATATCAACATCAATAAATTGTGCCAACTCTTTTGGAGATTTAGATCCTCCTAGTTTTAAAACTTCAAGCCATGTATTTGCTAAATTTGGCTCTTTCGGTAGACGTTGACTTAAAATTGTTCCTAATGTTAACCCTGCAGAATAAGTATAGGAATAAAGACCGGTATAATAATGTGGTTGTCTCATCCAAGTTAGCTCTGCACCTGGGGTTAGTACCACAGAATCTCCCCAAAATTTTTGTAAAGTTTCTTCCATTATAATATTTAACGAATGAGGAGTTAAAGTTTCTCCATTTTCTGCTCGTTGATATACTTCCCTTTGGAAATATCCTTCTAAAAAATGTGTTACAAAATTATGATAGTAGGTATTTGCTATGGATAAGGCAATAATATCTTTTTTTTCTTCTTTACTACTTGCTATTTCTTGTAAATAATTAGATAAAAGAAGTTCTGAAGTGGTGGAAGGTGCTTCAATAAAATACAAAGAAGCTTCTCGTACTAAAATACTCTGGTGTTGATCTGTTAAGTGAAAATGTCCTCCATGACCTAATTCATGTGCTAAAGTAAAAACATCGGATAAAAGATTTTGCCAAGTCATAAGAATATAGGGATGACCTTGATATATGGAAGTACAAAATCCACCAGTACTTTTCCCAATATTATCCACAAAATCCACCCAACGATTTTCGAAGCCACCTTTAATATATTCGATATAATCGTGACCGAAAGGCGTCAAAGAAGCTAAAATCACTTCTTTTGCTTCGTCAATAGAATAGGATCGGTGGGTAGAAAGCTTTGGAGGAAGTTTTAAATCAGCATAGGTCATAGAATCTAAAGAATATTGATTCTTAAGATATTCTGAGTATTTTCTCATAATAGGAGATAATTCTTCCATAATCGTATCTAAATGATGATGGTGAATATCCTTTGAAATTTCCTGATCCATTAATAAATAATCAAAGACAGAATCATAACCCTTTTGACGAGCCAATATAAGATCTCTTTTAACCATACCTAAAAAAGCTGTACCTATACTTTGATGATACTTCCTTAATTCATTTGAAAAAACATCAAAAGCCTTTCGTCGAAGAGAAGTATCCTCCTCATATTCGTATTTATTTTCAAATAGTACAAAACTTAAAGGATATTCTTTTCCATTGACAGAAAAACTGGGAAATGTTAAATCCACAAACTTTGCTCCTTCATACAATTCATAGGGTAATTGTAATACAGGTGCTAAAGCAGAAAGTAATTCTTCTTCCCCTGGACGTAAACGATATTTTTTCTTGTTTAAAATATCTTTAAAAAAAGCTCCATACCTTTTATCCTGGATGAAAGTATTTAATATTTCATCCTCTAACTGATATAATGGTTCTAGAACGACAGTTAAACTTGTTTGAACCTTAGAAAGAATATCTTGACCCTTTTGTATTAAAGTAGCAGCTTCTAGATTAGTGTGGTCTGTGGCAATATTTAATTCGAGAAAAGTTCCTATTTTAAGAAAGAGAGCAAGGATTTCTTCATACTCTTTTAGAAAGTCTAAAAGCTCTTCTTTCAAAGAAATATCTGGAATGGAAAGAGTGTTTACTTTATCCTTCAAAACATCCATATCTCGATAAACCTCATCAAGACTTGGGTATAAATCCTCTAAATTCCATGTAAGTTCTACAGGAACTTCAGATCGTTTTTGTAATTTTGTCATACTATCATCCTTTACAATAAAACTTCTTTGACTTAACGAACTATCATGTTAACACAAAGAACATATATTATTATATCAAAAAGTGACTAAAAAGAGGAAAGAAATGAAAAAAAGAAGAAATTCGCATAAAAAAATTTATGAAATAATAGGGGTGCTTTTCCTTTTTATAACGATGGGAATTATAGTAAAAGCCTTCTTTCAGCCTCCTTCCGTTGAAGAAATATCAACAGGAAAAGAAGAGGATTTTTATGAACATTTAGCTTCCATAGCTCAATCTACTGGAAAAAAATATAATTTATTTCCTAGTGTTATCTTAGCACAAGCAGCTTTAGAAAGTGGTTATGGGAAGTCTCAGTTAGCAAGGGAATATCATAATTTATTTGGTGTAAAAGCAACGACCTCGTCTTCAGTAACCTTATCCACTACAGAGGTGGAAGATGGGAATAAAGTTAAAATACAAGGAAAGTTTCAAACCTATCCATCTATAAAAGCTTCTTTTAAAGCATATGGTAAGCTTGTAGGAACAGCCCCAAGATACGAAAGAGTTCGTATGGCAAACTCACCGGAAGAAGCAGCACATGCTCTCTATCAATGTGGTTATTCTACAAATCCTAATTATGGAAATATGATTATAAAAATTATTGAGAGGGATAACCTGAAAAAATACGATTAAAGGACTTGGTATCTCCTAGAATGATTATCTTTATAACCAATGGTCCTTTTAGCTTTAAAGTCACTAGTCAAAGAGAAACTCCTATGGTATACTAGATATTGTCAAAAATCGAGGGGCATAACACAATATATGCCTTTTTATAAATACAATGGAGGCACTATGGAATTGAAAGTTGAAAAGAGGAATGGCAATATCGTAGAGTACGATGGATTAAAAATTGTTATTGCTGTTCAAAAGGCAATGAAAGAAACAGATAAGGGTGTGGATGAAGAAGTTGCCCAAAGAGTTGCCAATGAAGTATATGAACAAGTAAAAGAAAAAGATGTTGTTGGTATTGAAGAAATCCAAGATATTGTTGAATTAGAACTGATGAAAGATCGTCCCGATGTGGCAAAAAAATATATTATTTATCGGGAAGAACGTGCTAGACTTCGTGAACAAGGCTGGAATATGACGGATTTACAAAGAGATATTTATGAGAAAAAATATCGCTATCAATCTGAATCCTTTGAAGAATTTGTGGAACGTGTTAGTGGTGGCAATAGTCCAATTATGAAAGCCATTAAAGATAAAAAGTTTATGCCAGCAGGAAGAATTTTAGCTGGTCGAGGTTTAGATAAAGATGGAAAGAAAATCACCCTTTCTAACTGTTATGTAATGCCAAAGGTAGAAGATAATATTGAATCTATCTTTGATACTGCAAAGTGGATGGCTAGAACCTATTCTTATGGGGGAGGAGTTGGTCTCACCCTTTCTAATTTACGTCCAAAAGGAGCAAGAGTTAATAATGCAGCCTCTTCTACTACAGGAGCTGTTTCTTTTATGGACTTATATTCCCTTACAACTGGTCTTATTGGGATGCGTGGTCGCCGTGGAGCACTAATGTTAAACTTAGATTGTTATCATCCTGATATTTTAGATTTTATTGATGTTAAAAATGATTTAGATCGTGTAACATCTGCAAATATTTCTGTCAATGTTTATGATGACTTTATGAAGGCTGTAAAAAACGATGAACCTTATATGCTTCACTTCGACGTGGAAGCTACTGGAGAAAAAGTAAGACAAGAAATTCAAGCAAAGGATATGTTCCATACATTAGCTAGAAATAATTGGAATATGGCAGAACCAGGGATTTTATATCAGGATAAGATTAATTCTTGGCATCTAATGAGTGAAGATGATACCTTTGAGTATGCTGGTGTGAATCCTTGTGCTGAAGAACCTCTCCCACCATTTGGTTCTTGTAATTTATCTAGTATTAATCTAGGAGAATTTGTAAAATCTCCTTTTACAAAATATGCAAGATTTGAGTTTGAAGCCTTTGGTCAATTGGTTCGTGATGGTGTTATTTATTTAAATGAAGTTTTAGATGAAAATATGGATCTTCATCCCTTAGAGGAACAAAGAAAGTTATCAGCAGAACTTCGCCAAATTGGTCTTGGGATTATGGGATTAGCAGATATGTTTATTAAATTAGGGGTGAAATATGGTTCTCCTGAATCCTTAAATTTAATCAATCAAATTGGTCGAGTTCTTGTAAATGAAGCACTTCGTCAGTCTGCATTTTTAGCAAAAGAAGATGGTCCTTTCCCAAGATATCGGAAGGATAAAATTATGGAAAGTCCTTTCTTACTTTCTAATGCAGATGATGATGTAATGGAATTGATTGAAGAATATGGTCTTAGAAACTCTCAACTTCTTACTATTGCACCTACAGGTTCCATTTCAACATTACTTGGATGTAGTAATGGAGTAGAACCAATTTTCCAAGTATCCTATACAAGAAAATCAGAATCCCTCCATGGGGAAGACACCTTCTATACTGTCTATACTCAGATTATTAAAGACTTAATGGAAGCGAACAACCTGTCACAAGAAGATGAACTTCCTGATTATATTGTAACGACTTCTAATCTTAACTATAAAGATCGTATCGATGTACAAGCAACATGGCAACAATTTATTGATGCTAGTATTTCATCTACAGTTAATGTTCCTCATGAATTTACCATTGAAGAAGTGGAAGACCTTTATATGTATGCTTGGGAGCGTGGATTAAAGGGAGTAACCATTTATCGTGATGGCTGTGCTCGTTCTGGAATTTTATTTACGGATAGTTCTAATAAAAATAGAATTGAAGAATTACAAGAAGAATTAAATCGTGAAATTGCAAAACAATTAATTAAAGATCCAGAAACCTGTCCTATGTGTGGAGGAAAACTAAATCATTCTGGAGGTTGTTCAGAATGTCAAGACTGTGGATACAGTCCTTGTTCCATTTAAAATATCCAAGATAATAAAGTAATAGATCCCGGAAATTCAGAAAGTCCTTTATAAAAGGAGAATTTCCGGGCTTTTCTTGTTTAAAAATGGAGAATATGGTAAAATCCCTATGACTTTCCTTTTGGGAATAAGAAGGAGGAAGAAATGCAGGATTTAGTTCGTAATATTTATAAAATGGCGAGAGATGATGAAGCCTACGGAGAAAAGTTTTTCGTTTCTATCGTCATTATACTCGCTTGTGTTTTATTGATTAAATTGGTACGAAGGTTATCAAAAAAAATTACAGCAAAAGAGAAATTAAGGTATCGAATCAACAAAACATCCTACTATCTTATCGTTATTGCAGGGATTTTAGGAATTCTTTACACATGGTTTAATGCTTTAAATGGATTAGTAGCTGCTCTTTCTGTACTAATTGCATTTGGAATATTTTCTTTGAAAGACTTAGTCTTAAATTTAGCAGGTTTTGCATATATTAATACAAAACATCCTTTTTCTGTAGGAGATCGTATTGAAATTGAAGGTGTAACAGGGGATGTTGTAGATATTGATTTATTTCAATTTTCCTTAGCAGAAACTGGGAAGTGGCTTGAATCTATGGATCATACAGGACGGGTAATTTTTATTCCCAATCAAGATATTTTTAAAAATCCAATTGCTAATTTTTCATCGAATTTTCCCTATATTTGGAAGGATATCTTAGTTCCTATTAACCATGAAGATAATATTGAACTTATGATTGAAGTTTTAGAACAAATTGGAAAAGATATGCTTTTTGATCTTGTCCAAAAGGACCAAGGGGATGAGGATACAAAAGATGCCTTGGAAGATTTAGGAAATAGAGTCCAATTATTTGACGGCAATATTCTTCCTAAAGTTCATATAAGGGTTCACGACTCAGGGGTGGATTGTATTTTAAGATACCTAGCACCTTATCGAGAAGTATCAGCTTATGAAACTGAAATGTGGCAAAGGATTTTAAAAGTGATCAATGAACATGAAGATCTTGGATTTTCTCCAAAAGCTCTTCGATTATATGGTTCAGAAGTAGAGGATTGAAAATATGGGAGATTATGGTATTTTTGAAGTTATTGGGCCAATTATGGTGGGACCTTCTAGTAGTCATACTGCAGGGGCGTGTCGAATTGGAAATGTAGCAAGGAAAATTTGTGGAGAAGGATTTATAAAAGCAGAATTTTATCTCCATGGATCTTTTGGAAGTACTTACCGAGGTCATGGCACAGATCGTGCTTTAGTAGCTGGGGTTTTAGGCTTTTCTCCTAAAGATCCAAACTTAGTCCACGCTTTTTCCTTTGCAAAGAAAGAGAAACTTCTTTATGAGTTTTATGAAAAAGACTTAGGAGATGTACATCCTAATACAGTAAAAATTGTCCTTAAGTATCCAGATAATTCTCAAAAAGAAGTTATGGGATCCTCCATTGGTGGAGGAAATATTCATATTATAGAAATCGAAGGAAGATCTTTACTTTTTAAAAATCAATTCCCAACTATTGTTTTACAGTATGAAGAACAAAAAGGGATTATTGCAGAAGTTTCAAAAACTCTTAGTGAAGAGGGATATAATATTGAAGGGATTAACACAGCAAAAAAAGGAAATTTTGTAACCTTAACTTTGGAAATTACCCAGTCACTGAATAAGGATATTGTCAATAAAATACTAAATAATCCAAAGTTTCACTTTGCCAAATATTTAGAACCAACGAAATAAAGGAGCTCTTATGTATGCTACAGCAAAACGCTTAATAGAAGAATGTGAAAAGAATAAAAAAACCATTGGACAAATCGTCTTAGAAGGAGAAATGGAAAAATTTGGAAAGACTAGAGAAGAAATTCGAAATGGACTTTTCGAAATGTTAGATACTATGGAGGAATCATCAAAAAATACTTTAGATGGTCCTGCTGATTCTGGTCTTGGGATTATTACCGGTTTTGCACATAAGATGAATGAATATTCAAAGGGAAACACATTAACCGGTTCTAGAATCACAAAAGCTATGGCACTTTCCTTTTCCACTTTTGAAACGAATGCAGCAATGGGAAAAATTGTGGCTTCTCCCACAGCTGGAAGTTCTGGGATTTTACCTGCTGCTCTTATGATTGCCAAAGAAGAATTAGGAGCAAATAGAGAAACCTTATTAGAAGGAATGTTAACAGCAGTGGGAATAGGGCAAATGATTGGTATGCACGCAACCTTTGCTGGAGCAGAAGGGGGTTGTCAAGCAGAATGTGGATCAGCAGCTGCAATGGCAGCAGGAGCTCTTATTTCCATTATGGGTGGAAGTCCTAAAAAGATATTAGAAGGGGCAAGTATTGCCTTAGTCAATGTTTTAGGACTGGTTTGTGATCCTATTGGTGGTTTTGTAGAATATCCTTGTACCTTTCGCAATGCTAGTGGAGTGATTAATGCGATGATTAGTGCAGACTTAGCAATGGCAGGAACCTATTCTGTGATTCCTTTTGATGAAGTTTGTATTGCCATGGGAGAAGTAGGCCATGCCATGAATGAAAATTTAAGGGAAACAGGAACAGGTGGTCTTGCTGCCACTAAAACAGGGATCCAAATAAGAGAAGAATTTTTTAAAGAAAATTAAGAATTCCTTGAAAGAGATGAATACTTATAGTACCCTGTTCATAGAGATAAAGATGTTGATAAAGCAAAAAGGTCGAAGATCTTTTTGTTTTTTATTTAGTAAGAAGGTGACATATGTTTAAAAACTTTAGATGGTTTATTTCCAACTATAAAGTGAAATATATTATTGGATTAACTTTTTTGCTTTTAAGTGATATTGTTGGCTTAATTCCCCCTTATATAACTGGGAAATTAACAGACAAAATATTTTCAGGGATTGCATTAAAGCCATTTTTGTGGATTTTGGCTTTGGATTTATTGGTAATCGGCATTAAATATATCTTTGCTATCACTTGGAGTTATTTTACTTTCCAAGGAGCAAGTCAAATTGAATATGAAAGTAGAGAAAGGTTAATTCATAAATTTTTAAAACAATCCTTACGATTTTATGAGAAAAACTCTACAGGGTCCTTAATGAGCAAGGCAACTAATGATGTTTCTGTTATTAGTGAATTTGCTGGATATGGGACCTTATCATTTTTTGACTCTACAATCTTTCCCCTTTGTATCGTTATTGTGATGATACTTGTTGTGGATCTTAAACTGACCTTGGTGTCGATTTTACCACTCCCATTATTAGCATATCTTTGTATTCGTATTGGTGATAAAATCTACGAAAAATTTGCCATTGCACAAAGGGCCTTTGACAAATTAAATGATACAGCATTGGAAGACATTGAAGGGATTCGTATTATTCGAGTTTTTAACTTACAAAAGCCAAGGTTTAAAACCTTTGAAGAACGGGGTCAAAACTTATGTGATAAAAATTTGGAAGTTGTGAAATATGAAGCTTTAATGACACCAGTACAAAGGATTATACCTGCCATTACTTTTGTTATAGCCATTGGGTATGGAACTTATTTAATTACAAAAGGGGAAATAACGGTAGGACAACTTTTGTCTTTTACCTACTATTTGAATATGCTTGTTTGGCCCATGTATGCTCTTGGTAACTTTATCAATTTAAAACAACAAGCTAATGCATCTATGGAAAGGATATGGCATATTTGGAACTATAAAGAAGAAATTGTAGAAAATCCAAAGGCAAAACCTATCGAAAATCCAGGGGATATCCTTTTTAAAGATCATTCCTTTACCTACCCTACTTCAAAAGTAAAAAATTTAAAAAATATTAATTTAGAAATCCCTCAAGGAACATCCCTTGGAGTTTTAGGAAGAACTGGTTCAGGTAAAACTACTTTATTGAAACAATTACTTCGTGTTTATCCCATGGATACTCAATCTATTTACATTGGGGATCAAAGTATGGAAGACACTAGGATTTATAGTTTACGAGATCAATTTGGATATGCACCTCAAGATCATATGATTTTTTCTAAGACCATTGAGGAAAATATTACATTAAGTAAACCAGAAGCAACAAAAGAAGAAGTTCTTCATGCTTTAGAACTTGCTGATTTAAAGAAGGATATAGATATTTTTCCACAAGGACTACAAACTCTTTGTGGAGAACGAGGACTTTCCCTTTCTGGAGGTCAAAAACAAAGGATTGCCATTGCTAGAGCAATGATTAAGGATCCAAATATTTTAATCCTTGATGATGCAATGTCAGCCGTGGATGGTGCTACAGAAAAAAATATTATTGATAATATATACCGAGAAAGAAAAGGAAAGACCACTATTATTGCTTGTCATAGAATTAGCCAAGTTAAGGATTGTGATCATATTATTGTTCTAAAGGATGGAGAAATTGTAGAATCAGGAAATCACCATTCCTTAATGAAAGAAAATGGATGGTATGCAGAACAGTATCGTAACCAAATGGGAAGGAGGAAATTTGATGAATCATAGTGAATTTGTAAATATGAAATTAAAAAGCTATGGGAAAGAAGAATCGAAAGCCCTTTCCATGGGATTGTTCCTAACGATAATTCGAACGATTATGGAAATAACAGGACCTATTTTTGTCGGGAAAATACTAAATGACCATATTAAAGAAGGAATGACTTCTAAAGATATTCATGCCATTATTTTTTACTTGGTTCTTTATTTAGTGGTCTATGTTATGTCTGGACTATTTAGTAATTTAGCAAGAATGTCCTTTGAACAAGGAGCAAATAAAATTGCATTCCATGTTCAAAAAGATGTGTATCAACATATACAAACTTTACCTATAGCTTATTTTGACTCCCTACCTGCAGGAAATATTGTTTCAAGAATTACTAATGATACAAACCGTCTTAAGAGGATGTTTCAATTGGCATTAGCAGAACTTACAACAGCAGGAGTGATGGTTATAGGCATTTACCTGATGCTTGTAATCTTAAATATTAAAGTAGCATTATTACTATTAACATTACTTCCCATCGTTATCCTTATTTTTTATGACATGAAGAAAAAAACAGATCGATATGTGGGAGAAATTCGAAGATTAACAGCTGATATTAATGGAGATATTAACGAAAGTATCCAAAATATGGAAATCATCCAAGTTTTTCATCAAGAAGAAAGAATGAAAGAAGAATTTAAGAAGAAAAATGATAAGATCTTTGAAAATAACATGGGTATGACTAGATTAAGATCTTATGGTGGTTTCCGTGCCATGGATATTATACAATATTTAGCAACGGTATTAGTACTTGCCTATTTTGGAGTTGGAAAAATCACAGGTTACTATGCCATTACGATTGGTAGTCTTTATATTGCCATTGATTATACAACAAAAATATTTGACAACTTAAAAAGGGTGGTATCTCGATTTGCAGAAATGGAACAGTCTTATGTTTCAGCAGCCCATGTATTTGATTTATTACGATTAGAACCAGCAGAAACATTAACGAAACTTTTAGGAAAAACCAATGGGGAAGTGGAGTTTTCCCATGTAACCTTTGCTTATGAAGAAGAAGATATTTTAAAAGATATATCCTTTAAAGTAAAACCAGGTGAATCTGTGGCCTTTGTAGGAGCAACGGGAAGTGGAAAATCTACAATTATTAATTTGATTTTAAATTTTTACTCACCACAAAAAGGGAGTATTACCATTGATGGAAAGGATATTTCTCAAATCGATCGTTCCTCTTTACGGGAAGAAATGGCTGTAGTTCTTCAAGATGCCTTTTTATTTGAAACGACAGTAAAAGATAATGTTCAGCTAGATGGCAATTTTACTGAAGAAGAAATAAAAGAAGCTTTAACAAAAGTAGGTGGAGAACATCTTGTAAAACGAGGGATTGACGAGCCAATTTTAGAAAGAGGTAATAATTTAAGCCAAGGAGAAAAACAATTGATTTCCTTTGCTAGAGCCTATATTCGAGATCCTAGAATCCTTATACTAGATGAAGCCACTTCAAATATTGATACAGAAACTGAAAAAATGATTCAAAGGGGAATTGAAGAGCTTCAAAAAGATCGAACCACTTTTATCATTGCCCATCGACTTTCCACCATCAAAAATATGGATCGAATCTTTGTCCTACATCGAGGAAAAATTATAGAAGAAGGGAATCATGAAGAACTTTTGAAAGTAAATGGACTTTACAAAAATATGTACGAAGAACAAATGCAAAAGACAATATAAAAAGTAGAAAATTCCCACGTAAAGCAAGTGGGAATTTTCTTATGAAAAAAAGAGATAAAGAAAAGTATTTTGAAGAAACATATAAAAAATTTAAAAAACTGATGAAGTATCTTTTCAATTCTTATAAAAAGGGTATATATGAGAATAGATAGTTTTTGTAATAACAATTTTCAAAGATGGATCATTTCGTCCTCTAGATAAAGGAGGAATACTATGTATGGATTAAAAAATTTTGCAGGACGAAAAGCTACGTCTCTTTTCTTGGATTTCTCTATGAAAAAACTGCAAAATAACCCTCAAGAAGTGTTTATTTCCCTTCTTGATTTTGGGCAAAGATTAAATGTATTTGAACCATGGAAGTTTGAAGAAGCAAAGAAAATTGTACAAAATCCAGATCATAAATGGACGAAAATGGCCATGAACCTTTGTAAGGAAACAGATCCCCATATCTTAAAACAAACACTATTAAATTTTGGGTATCAAGCTGGCTTATATGGTTCAAAACTTCAAAGAAAGTTAAGAGAAGAATTAGGAACCAATCTTCCTTGGACCATTCTCTTTGACCCTACCAGTGCATGTAATTTAAAATGTAAAGGTTGTTGGGCTGCAGAATATGGACATCAATTAAATCTATCCTTTGAAGAAATGGATAGTATTGTAACCCAAGGAAAGGAAATCGGAACGTATTTTTATCTACTTACCGGTGGAGAACCTCTCGTACGAAAAGATGATATTATTAAATTATGTGAGAAACATAATGACTGTGGATTTCATGTTTTCACCAATGGAACTTTAATTGATAGGGATTTTTGTCAAGAGGTCAAAGGTGTTGGAAATATTTCCTTTGCACTAAGTTTAGAAGGATTTGAAAATGCCAATGACTTTCGCCGTGGAAAAGGTGTTTTTAAAAAGGTTGTAGAATCTATGGAACTTATGAGAGACGAAGGATTACTCTTTGGCAATGCGATTTGCTACACAGACAAGAACTTTAAAGATGTAACTTCTGATGAATTTTTAGACTTTATTATTGAAAAAGGTGCAAAACTAGCTTGGTACTTTCATTATATGCCTGTGGGAAAAGATGCTGCACCTGAACTATTACTTACTCCGGATCATCGAGAATATATGCTTCGAAGAGTACGAGAAATTCGAAGTGCTGATGGTGGCAAGCCTATTATGGCCATTGATTTTCAAAATGACGGCCAATTTATTAAAGGTTGTATTGCAGGAGGAAAAGATTACTTACATATTAATGCTAATGGTGATGTAGAACCTTGTGTCTTTATCCATTACTCCTCTGCAAATATTCGAGAAGTAAGTTTAAAAGAAGCCTTAGCTCAGCCACTATTTATGGCCTACAAGGAAAATCAGCCCTTTAATGAAAATCACTTACGACCATGTCCCATGTTGGAAAATCCTGAAGTTTTAAGACGATTGGTCCAAGAAACAGGAGCAAAATCCACAGACTTAATGGAAAAAGAGTCCGTAGAACAATTATGTGGAAAATGTGATTGCTATGCTAAAGAATGGGCTCCAAGGGCGGAAGCACTATGGAAAGAGTTACAAGAAAAGAAAAAGGTTAAAGAAAAGATACCAAGAGAGAAAAGAGCAATATAATCAAATCTCCTAGAGGATTTCCTTTAGGAGATTTTATATTAAGGAAATAAGACAGGATTTTCAGGACAAAGTCATAGTGATTACCTTTTCATGACAGTTGAGAAATAGGGATTTAAAAATATCTCCTAGGGTAGATAATGGATACATAACCAAAAGAAAAGGAGATGACAAGATGAAAAAAAGTATAAAAAAGATAGCCCTAGTATTGGCTATGGTTTTAATCCTTGGTATGATGCCATTTCAAGTAATGGCAGAACCGGGAGGGGAAAATCAAGATTCTGGAAAAGAACCGGGAGTAGAAACTACAAAACCAGAAGAGAACGATGAAAATGAAAAACCTGAGGAGGAAAAAGTACCTGAAGTCCTATTAGAAATCAATGGTGGAGATGGAGAATATGCCATCCAAAATGGTCTGAAAGATATTATATTAAAGGGGATTCTTGAACTTCCTAAAGACTATGAAGCTAAGGATGTTACCTATACATGGTCTGTGGATGGAGATGAAGAAATCAAACCCAATGCCAACACCATTGACGAAGATATTCATATTACAGCGAAAACCGCAAGAACCATTACTGTGACATTAAAAGCAGAAGGAAAGATGGTTAAGACCGGTGCAGATGTGGAAAAAGACATCGAATTTACAAAAGAAGTTTCTAAAAAAATTGAAGTTAAGGAAAAAATTGATGCCCAAATCGTCGGCGATGACATCATTAAAGTCGGTGAAAGAGCTGCCTACGAGGTAAAAGGTGGAAATCTTAATGAAATGGCATTTACCTGGGAAATTGATAGTGATACCTTTGCTAAAATTGTAAAAGCCAATCCTACCACCCTTGAAGGAGTAAAAGTTGGTACTGTGACCATTAAAGCCATTGCTGAAATGACTGGTGGAGAAGATATTGTACTGACAAAAAAGGTAAAAGTAGTAGAAAATATTCATAAAGTGACTTTAGTGGCAGATGAAAAAGAAACTGTTATCGAAGTGGCTCATGGAGACAAGATTTCCGACAAACATGATCCGAAAAAAGATGGTTATGTTTTTAAAGGCTGGTATACAGATAAAGAATTTAAAAATAAGTATGAAAACAAGGGAGTCGACAAAGACATTACTCTTTATGCTAAATTTGAAAAGGCAGAAAAATTAGAAGGTTTGATTCGACAGCTTTACATTAAAGGATACCCTGATGGAACCTTCCGTCCTCAAGGAAATTTAACAAGGGCAGAAGCTACCATGATGTTTGGAAGACTGATTAACGGCAATGACAAATTTTATACTTCAAAAACAACAAAATTTGTAGATGCGAATAATAGTTGGTATTCTGAAGTTATCAACTTTGTGGTAAATAAAGGTCTAATCAAAGGCTATGAAGATGGAACCTTTAAACCAAATAAACCTATTACAAGAGCAGAATTTGCACAAATGATTTCAGGATATCTTGAAGGAAGTTCAAAAGGGGACTCTGGATTAAAAGATATTGAAAATCACTGGGCAAAAGATGCGATTGAAAAAGTATATGGTAAAAAAGTGGTAAAAGGCTATCCTGACGGAACCTTTAAACCTAACCAAGAAATTACAAGAGCAGAAGCGGTTACTATTTTAAATGCAGCTTTTGGTCGAGTAACTAATGCAAAGAGCTTTACAGGAAAAGTAAAGTTGGAAGAAGTAAATACCTTTAAAGATATTTCCACTTCCGATTGGTTCTTCTATGATGTTATTGATGCAGCAACAGGTCATACAGCGAATAAAGATGATAAAGATGCTGTAGATATTTGGACAGCACTGATGGTCAACAAGGACTGAGAATTTTAAAAAGCATGTCTCTTTTAACAGGGACATGCTTTTTACTATTTTATTCATAACGTAAAGCTTCTATAGGATCAAGTTTTGCAGCCTTATTGGCAGGATAGTATCCGAAGAACATACCAATAAACATAGAAAAACCGACGGCTACAATAATAGATGTTGGGGATGGACCTGTGGGCATTTCCAATAGTTTCGAACCGGCAAATCCCATAAGGGCTCCTAGTATGATTCCGAATATTCCACCGATGACACATATGATGATAGATTCTATAATAAATTGTTTTCGAATATCATTTTTTCTTGCACCTAGAGCCTTTCGAATTCCTATTTCTCTCGTTCTTTCTGTTACAGAAACAAGGAGAATATTCATTACTCCAATACCTCCTACTAAAAGGGATATCCCTGCAATTACTGATACTGCTAATTTCATATTAGACATAGCAGCATTGATTTCCTCTAACTGGGCTTGACTTGTTGTAACATCTGGCTTGAAATCCTTATTTTTAGAATAATATTTTGTATCTAAGTAACTTGAAATTTGTTCAATATCTTTTTCCATAGTATCTGGATTTTTCATACTTAAAACGACCCAATCATAATATTTTTCTCCAGAAGAATTTTGTTTGTTTTGACTATAAACTCGTTCCCCATAAGATACTGGGATATAAAGATTTGAGGTTTCCGAAGATTTCCCAAAGGTTCCAACACTAACTACCTGATGCTCATATATTCCTACTACTGTGTAAACTTGTAGATTATTTCCCCGATAAGTTTTTATTTCAGACCCTAATGCTTTATTGACATCCCCACCAAAAATATCTTTTAGTACAATATCCGAGATAATCGCCACAGGTTTTCCTCGGGTAATATCTTTTTCCATAAGGAAACGACCGGCAATCATTTTTATTTTATTAACTTCTTCTTCCCCTTCCGTTGTTGAACTTATGGAAACTTGAACAGTTTTTTTACCTTCACGAATTTCAGCAGAACCACCAGGGCCATAAATGGTAATAGAATTTATAGAGGAAGAAAAAGATTCCTTTATATCATCTATCATGGTTTTTGTAATATTGTATTCCGGTTTAAAATCATCCCACGATACATTATCATTACGTTGTACCATGGAAATTTGAGCAGTATTTCTTCCTACAGAATCAAAGGCCTTATTTACAGACTTTGTCATTGCATAGCCAACAGTTGTAATAGCAATAACAGAAGAGATTCCAATAATAATTCCAAGCATTGTTAAGAAGGAGCGCATTTTATTTTGTCGAAGACCTTCTAATGATAGTTTTATCGTTTCTAAAATATCCATACTAGGCCTCCTCTAAGATTCCATCATGCATATTAAAAATCTTTTCTGTTTCCATTGCTAATTCATAATTATGAGTAATAATAACAATAGTTTTACCTTCTTCAACATTAAGTTTATGAAAGAGATTCATAACAGACTGTCCTGTTTTAGAATCCAATGCTCCTGTTGGTTCGTCAGCTAAAATAATATCTGGTTCATTTGCCATAGAACGAGCAATGGCTACCCGTTGTTTTTGACCTCCTGAAAGCTCATTCGGTAAATGGGTCAAACGTTCTTCCATATCTACAAGTCGTAAAAGCTCCCTTGCTCTTTCCTCACGTTTTTTTCGAGGAACTTTTGCATAAAGCATAGGTAGTTCAACATTCTTTAATGCATTGGAACGAGGAATTAAATTAAAGTTTTGGAAGACGAATCCAATTTTTTGACTACGAAAAGTTGAAAGTTCTGTATCCCCTAAAGATTTAATATCCACACCATTTAAAATATATTCTCCAGAAGTAGCCCGATCTAAAAGACCTAGAATATTCATAAGGGTGGACTTTCCTGAACCAGATTGACCAACGATAGATATAAATTGACCTTCAAATATTTCTAAATCAATACCATGAAGAATTTCCAATTCATTAGGCTTACCAATATTAAAGGACTTATAAATACCCTTCATTTGGATTAGTTGCTTTTTATCCATCTTTAATCTCCTGACTCCCCTTCGTGATACATAATCATCACATTTTGACCTTCACTATACCCTGCAGGAGAAGTGAGAATATCCATACCAGGTTTTAATTTTTTTCCTTGAATTGCTGTTTCAAAATCATTTTCAAGACCTGTTTTTACTTCAAATTGAACAATATTTTTTGTATCTCCCTTTTCTTCCAATCCTAGGATATAGGATTTTCCATCTCTTTCAAAAAGCGCCGTAGAAGGTACAGTAAAGGTATCTTTTTCTTCAGATAAAATATACTTTACTCGTACACTCATACCTGGTGTAAAAGCTTCCATATCTTCAGTTTGGATATGAATCATCGTTTTATAATATACTTCACCACTATTTTCTCCTTGCTTTCCTTCTTCTGGCGTTGGAGAAATTGAAATAACTCTACCTTTAAATTCTTTTCCTTCAACGGCATCAGATGTAATCATTACCTTCGTACCTACTTGGACATCTTTAATATTATACTCTTTAACGTGAGATGTAATATTTAGATTTTCGGTTGTTTCAATTTTTGCAATAGCTTCTGTTGGAACTAAACCTTCCTTTCCGTTTAGGGAAGTTATAGTACCAGAAACAGGAGCCTTAATCATTGTTTTTTCCAAATCTTTGGCTAAATATTTCAGATCAGTATCGTCAGCACTATTAAGACCTGCCTTTGTTGTCTTTAAAGAGTCTTCCAATGTACGAATTTCATTATTTACCTGAACTTTCGTACTTTTTAAAGATTCTAAAGCTCCAAGATAAGAATGATGGGCATGATCTGCATTTTGTCGTAAGGTCTTTAACTGATCTAATCTAGATTTATTATTTTTTTCTACATTTTCTTGATTGGATTTTAAATCATCCTGTGTTTTTGACAACTCCAATGATATTTGATCCATAGATTGATTTTGGGCACTTATTTCTTTTTGCAAAGCTTCAACTTCACCATTGTATTTGTTAATATCCCCAGTAACTTCCGATAACATTTCTTGAGCTCTACCCATTTCACGTTTGATCTCATCTTGTTGCCGTGTAATAGTATCAATGGAATTTTGGTACTGTTGGATTTCCAAATCGTAATTTTTATTTGTATTAGTATTATTAGGAATGGTTAAATTTCCATTGGTTCCAGGACTTAAAGAAGGAGATGAATTTTGGATATCAGATTGAGCTTCCATATTTCTTCCAACTTTTTCAATTTCTCGACTAATTTTATTGCTTTTTATAGAAAGTTCTGTGCTTTGACGGTCTAAATCATTATAATAGTCTTGCCAATATTTTCTATCCTTTTCTTTCTTTGCGATAAGGTCACGATACTCACTTATTTTATTTATATTATAGTCTCTTTCATTTTCCAGTTGTTTATACTTGTTTAGACTATTTTTTTCTTGATAAGAAAATTCTTTTTTCGAATTATTCTCATTTAGTACTTCTGGGTGATACCCTTCATCGAGGGATTTCTTATAATCGTTATATGCTTTTTCTGCACTTTGCCAAGCATCATAAGCAGAAGTTACAGAAGTATTTGCTCCAACTAAGGAAGGATTAGTTCCCTCTTTTTTACCTTGTATCGCCTCTTGTAAACGGTTTTTTCCTTGAGAAATTTGCATATTAATAGATTTACGATTAGTATTACGAGCTTCTTCCTTACTGTCAATTTGATGTCGTATCTCTGAAGAATCTAACTCAGCAATCATATCACCTTCCTCAACTTGATCGCCTTCTTTTACGTATAAATTGAGAATAGGAAGGGATTTTTCTGCATAAATATCCACAGATTTAGAAGGAGTAACACTTCCTGTCTCATGAATGGAATTTGTTAAATCCCCTTTAGATAAAGTTGCAACTTCATTTGAGCTAATTTCTATAAAGTCTTTTTTATTCATATTACGATAAAAATAAACGATACTTAATGTAAGTATAAAAATCAATAGTATTATAGAAAGCTTCTTATGATGTGAAATAAAATTCTTTATTTTTTGAGAACCAGTTTTTAGTTTTTCCATATTTTGCATCCTTTCTTCAGTGGAATTTTATAGATGATACTATTATAAAGAAAAAATCTAAGGAGAGTATCAGGAATCTTTTATCTTTGAAAAATCTTAGAATTTAATAAGGATTGTTCTTAAATACTTACGATCAATAAAAACCATAAAATAAAAAAAGTGGAAAAGAGGATACTCTTTTCCACGATGTATTTTTATTTTTCAAAACTTCGTAATAAGGCAATTTCTTTTGCATAACCTGATTCATCCTCTTGTGGTGTTTCCAAACACATAGGTAATGTTTTTAAATAAGGATGATTTACAATTCTTTTAAAAGGCTCCAGTCCTAATGTTCCTTCTCCAAGACGAGCATGACGATCTTTACCTGCTCCGATAGGATTTTTAGAATCATTTAAATGAAGAGCTTTTAATCGATCTAGTCCTATACTTTTATCAAATTCTTCTAATACCATATCTAAATCTTCTAGTAAATCATATCCACCATCTGAAATATGACAAGTGTCTAGACAAACCCCTATTAAATCTTGACGTTCTACTCCTTCTATTATTCTAGACAATTGATTAAAATTACGACCGATTTCCGTTCCTTTTCCTGCCATAGTTTCTAATAATACAGGAACCGTACAGTTTTTTGGAATAGAAGTATTTAGAACCTCTATGATTTGAGCAATACCTTGGTCTTCTCCTTGACCAACATGAGAGCCAGGGTGGAAATTATAAT
>JAUNVD010000026.1 GCA_030537855.1 Tissierellia bacterium
AGTTACTATAATAAAACAAAATTTGAAAGATGCTCGAAAGGGCATCTTTTTTTGTATTTTAGAACCTTTTACCGACGATTATTAATGACAAAATCTATGAATAGATATATAATATAAGTATAATAAAGATTAGATTTCTCTTGAAACGAAGACTATATAGAATGACATAGGAATCGAAAATTTGAGGACAGAAATTTTCGGTGAAAGTACTTAGACAAAACATCCTAAGAAAGAATCTAGGGTGTTTTTTGTACTTTTTAAGAGAAAGAAAGGGAAGAAAAGGATTCCAAAAAATATTTCAAAAGAAGTCTCTTTAATCCATTTGTTGTTTAGGTAAAGAAAGGAGACAAAAATGAAAAGATATTTTAAGAAGGTCGTTTTTTTCATAGTTATTCTTTTATCCATTAGCCTTTTAATTTCTTGTGGTGCTTCCAAGAACAATGGAAAGGAAAATAACACAAAGGAAAATGTGTCGGAAAATGAAAAGAATGAAGAAAATACTGAAAAAGCTGTAGAAGAGGAAGAAGTAGATGAGGATCAGGAAGCAGCCAAGGCAATGGAAGATTTTAAAAATGGAATCCCCTTTGAGCCAGAAGGACTACCAGGAGATATAAAGGTGGGAGGAAACAATCTTAAAATCTCATTTTTAAAATTAGATGATCCGATTATGTGTGATACTTTTGAATGCCCGGGAATTGGATACCATGATGGGAAGGTCTATACTATGGCAAAGACAAAAATCTATGCCTTTAATTTTGACGGAAGTACTTTAAAACCTGATACCACCTTTGGGAAAGATGGCGTATTGGAAACCAATGAAGAAGGAAAATATTTCAGTGTTTCTCCTGATGGGATTCTTTATGTCACCGATGCCTTTGGAGATTATCATGCCTATGATAAAACAGGTGCTGATATTAATAGTGGCTCTGCAGATAATGCCTTTGTCATTGGTAAAGACAACCAAGGTGGTACCTTCTTTATGAAAGATATGCCAAAGATAGTTACAGCAGATGCCAATGGTGGAATCACAGAATCTCCATTTTTAGAGATGGATTTAGAATCGGGGAACTTTCCCTTTAAAACCATTGAATTTGTATTTGTAGAAGGGGATAAGGTATATATTGCAGGAACGAGACCAGATCCTAATAATGCAGAAGAAAGTTTCTATTCCGTTGGGGTTTTTCAAAAAGACGGAACCCAAATTTTTCTCTTTGAAAATGGCTCTGGTGTGGGAAAATGTTGTAATATTGGAGGATACTATCCTATCAAAGACGGTTCTATGATTATGGATTCTAATTGTCGCAACCTTTTATTTTTAGATCATCAAGGAAATCTTATTCGAGAACTAAAAGTTTCCGATGGTACAGGAATGGATTATCCATGGCCTTCAGGATTGGCAAATGGAACAGATGGAAAGATGTTTTTCGTTGCAACCCAAGAGCGTGAAGATAAATCAGGAACAGAATGTTTAATTTATCTTTTAGACGGAATAGGATATTAATGAAGCGAAAAGCTATTGAAAAAGTATTTGGAAATAAAGTGGTAAAAGGGTATCCAGACAGAACTTTTAAACCAAATCAAAATATAACTCGTGAAGAAGCAGTAACTATTTTAAATGGAACCTTTGGTAGAATTACAGAAAGCACTTCTTTTTCCAAAGTAAATATCAAGGAAGCAAAATCTTTTATTGATGTATTTGAATCAGATTGGTACTACTATGGAGTTCTTGATGCTTCCACAAAACATGAAGTTTTTAAAGAAAAGAAAGACGCTGTAGATCAATGGACAAAAATAATTTATTAAAATTTGGTGACAAAATAATGGTGGGTTAAGTGTTTTGTTTTAAAATATAAACAAAAAAGGATAAATAAGCAAAAAAATCATGAATAAAGAATAGTTTATTTAAAGAACCTATTTTATATAAAAAATACTTATACAACACCAATGAAAAGCTTCCGAAATTTAGGATTTTTTTTGAGAAATAGAGAAACATTATCGAAAATTGTATATTTTTAATACAGTGAATACGTATACTACAATAAAATAATATGAAAAATAAAAGATAAAAAAAGAAGTCTAGTAGATTCAATAGCTAGACTTCTTTTTATTTATCTATAAAAAAGCTATATATACATATACAAGGTATTTAATTCACTATAATATAATTTCATAATATAATGAATTGTTTTTAAAAAATACAAAAAGATGACAATATAGTTTCTTTGTAGTATAATACAATTACTATAAGTAAGAGAAAGAGAGGAGTTAATATGAAAAGTATTGGAAGAATTTTAGCCATACTTTTTGTCTCCATATTTCTTTTCACACAACATATATCTGCTTCGAGTGTACCAGATAAGGTAACTGAAAAAAGGAAGATAATAATTCAAGTTAACGGTAGATATTGTGATATTCCCAAAGATTTAGGAGAACCATACTTAGATAAAGAAACTGAAAGCACTATGGTTCCTATTCGATATATTGTGGAGATGCTTAATTGTGAGATTGAATTCTTGCCAGAAGCGACTAATGGTAAGAATGGATTTTGTATTACTAATGAAGATATTACCGTTAAGATGAATATTGGAGACAAAAATGCTTGTAGAAAAATATTAGATAAAGAAGAAAATATTATTTTAAATGCTTCGGCAAATTTATGTGAAGGTAGATCCTATGTTCCTTTACGCTTTATTTCTGAGGCCTTAAACTTTGATGTATGTTGGGAAAGAGACGAAGCTCAATTTGCAGATTATATTAATATTGCTTTATGTGAAAAAAAACAAGAAAATGTACAACATTTAGTTTCTCAATCAGAACCTAAAAAGAATGTGAAAGAAGTTCAAGGTGTTCAATATGAAGAGTTTCAAATTAATCATCGTGTAATATTTGGTAGATATTTAAGGGAAGAGGAATTGAAACCTGTACTAGAAGGTTGGTTTTCTTATAGAATGAATAATGGTTTACCAAAACCTAAGACTTGCGATACTATGAAGGCATATGCTAACAAGAAGGCGATGATTGCTGGAATCAACTTTAATGAAAAAGGAATCTTAACCCATGATGCACTAGATGGGGAAAAGTGTGAAACTTTTGAAAATTTATACCTAAGACCAAAAAACCATCCTCAAGACCCTATAACTGCATGGAAAAAATCACCAGAACATAATAAAATTATGCTATACCAAGATTATGCCATTGATCGAGCAGCTGTTGCTGGATTTGAATTTATCGGTAATAACAATAAGGTATATCAAGTTTACACATTAAATTTCATGCCTGATTTTTAAACTACATAGAAATACGTAAAAAGTGGAGGAGATTCTAAATCCTCCTCTTTTTATTGTTAAAAACCTCGTAAAATAAAAGAGTTTTCTTTATAATAGAAGATGAAAAAATTTTGAAAAAAAGAAAGGAAGATTATGAAGAAACATAGACTGATAATATTTGTACTTTTAGCACTTTTTACGACCCAAGGGGTCTTGGCTTCTAGTAAAAAACCACCAGTGGCAACCTCACAAAATATCGTCCTCTCTTTAAATGGAGTGGAACAAAAAATTCCTGAAGACATGGGAGTTCCATTTTTAAATAAAGATACGGAAAGAACGATGGTACCTATTCGCTTTATCGCAGAAAATCTTGGAAGTAAGGTAGTCTATATTCCAAAAGATAAAAAAGGGAATCATGGATTTATCCTAGGTCAAGAAGAACTTGCACTAGGTATGATTATTGGAAATCCTAAGGTGATTTATGTGAATAAGGATATTGAAAAAGTGATAACTTTAGATGCACCAGCTTATGTTTATGACGGAAGATCCTATGTACCCCTTCGATTTATATCAGAAGCTTGGGGATATGAAGTAAGTTGGAATCGAGATCAGAAAAAGAAAGTGGACTATATTAATATTAGTACAAACTCTTTAAAGAATAAGGATAAAGAAGATACATCGAGAGCTATTTCATTACCAAACTCCTATTAATTTCTAATAAGTATAATATGCTAATACAAATAATAAGGCTGCTATGAAAGAACATTCATAACAGCCTATTTTATTCCAACTAAGATCCCTGACCCTAGCAAATCACCTTTTCTTGCCTCTTTTAAAGTAAGAATTTTACCATCCACTGTAGGATACATGCGCACCTTTTTAAATCCAAGATCTTCCAAACGATTTATAAATTCTTTTGGATTTTGGTAAAACCTCTTATCATAAAATAAATCATGGATTAGAAAAACTCCAGAAGGCTTTAACAATTCAAGCCATTGAAGAATTAGTTCCTCCCCATTTTTCTTTTCAATGATTGGATAAAAGCCATAATTAGAGATCATTCCATCATATTGACTTTTTTGATCATTCTTCTCCTTATCATAAAGAGAAAGGTCAATGGGAATCGGCAAAATATCAATACTAGCTTTAGGAAATTTTTTTCCAATAGCCTTTCCTAAAGACCTTCCTGGACTTACTAAGAGAACCTTTCCTCGTTTACGTCGTAATGGGAAAGAAGCAACTAAAAATTCTGTAATATTTTTCTTGATAGAAGGATTTTGAAAAATCCTTTCTTTTCCATATTCCCTAATAACCCATAAGATAGCAAAAAAAGTTGTGATAAAGGACAGACCCCTTATAAAGAATCGAGAAGTCTCTTTAAAGGGATAAGAAAATATTATAAAAAGATCCCAAAGGATAATAAGCCCAAGTATATATAATGTTCTTTTTGTTTTTGGGGGTATCTTTAACATTGTTTTTTTATCATTTCCCATAGAATTCTCCTTAACCATAGATTCTTTATAAATTTATCAAAGGGTTGAAAGAATGTCAACGATACAATATCTCATTCTATTGGAATATTTTTCGAATCTCTTCCACATCTACATCTTCCACATTTTCTGGATTCCATTTCGGAGTATCATTCTTGTCAATCATAGTAGTTCGAACACCTTCTTTTAAATTGCCTGTTTTAGACACATAGTCCACAGCCTTTAAATCATAGTCAAAGGTTTCGTCTTTCGTCCATTGTTTTCCTGCAACATATTTTTCTATAACAAGAACCAGGGAAGTAGGACATTTCTTTCTAAGTTCCTGATAAGTTTCCTTTGCGAAATCTTCAGAACCTTGTTCCAATCCATCTAAGATATCAAGAGCATTGTCTTTATCAAAGTATTTTTCAATCAATGGCATATCTTGATCTAGTTTTGTAATAGAAGGTTTTATTTTATACGAAGTTACTTCCTGATCAATGATAGAAATAATTTCTTCCTTTGTTTTACCGATAAGGGAAAGAGAACCTAATTTTTCAATCATCATTTCATAGGAAGAAGAACGAACCAAAGCATCTATCCAACCAAAATTTAAAACATCTGAACCAGAAACGATATTTCCCGTCATAGTCAAATAAAGAGCAAGTGGTCGGTTCATTTTTGAAAAGTAATATCCTACACCAACATCAGGGAAAAGCCCTAGTTGTGTTTCTGGCATAGCAACCTTTACAGATTCGTCTCCAATTAAATAATCTGACTCTATAGACAGACCAATTCCACCACCCATGGTAATCCCACGCCAAAAAGATACCAATGGTTTTTTCCCATGTGTAAATAATTTATCAACAGCAAACTCTCGTTCAAAAACCAAAGCTGGATCTCTACCTTTGTCTATAAAGTCTAGATACATTTCCTTTACATCACCACCTGCACAAAAAGCCCGTTCAGAAGTGGAGTCTAAAAGGATTACAGCAATACTGTCATCATTTTCCAATTCATGAAACTTTTTTTCAAGTTCATTAAAAAGTTCTTGGTTCAAAGCATTAAGTTGTTTAGGACGATCTAATAGAATCCGTCCTATATCACCAATTTTTTCATATTTAAACATTTTATCACCTTATCTTTATAATCATAAAATTTTACCTATTTTAAATATCTTTACCCAATAAGAAGTTAAAATAAATATTTATTGAACCTTTTCCATACTTATGACCATAATATAGTGAAGGGGGGAGAAAATGAAGGATGGACAAATTGAAAATTACATCAATGAATATGGGCCAATCCTATTTCGCTTTTGTTATTCCCTAACAAAAGATCGATATCTGGGAGAAGAGCTTTATCAAGACACCTTTTTGCTCCTTCTCTCAAAAAAAGATGAAATTGACCCAGACGGAAATGTGAAAGGATACTTATGTACAGTAGCTGCAAGACTGTGGAAGGATCGGAAACGAAAATATGCACGAAGATTTCGTATTGCCCCCACATATTCTGATGAGTTATCAGAAATCCCTGAAGAAAAAACCACAGAAGGGGAAGTGGAAAAAAATATTCTTAAAAATGATATTCAAATGGCCATTGAAGAATTAGATGAAATATATCGGGAAGTTATTCTCCTTCAATATATGGGTGGACTTTCCATAGAAGAAATTGGAGAAAAATGTAATATTCCCATAGGAACAGTAAAAAGTCGAATCCATTATGGGAAGAAACAATTAAAAGAACGATTGGAGGGATTAGGGTATGGACCAAGAAAATAAATGGTTGGATGAATTACTATACCAAGAATGTTCTGTGGGAATAGACCCTTCTCCAGAACTAGATTATAAAATAATACGAAAAATACGAAATGCAAAAATAGAGAAAAAAGAAAGAATCTTATCGACCTTGGCTATTCTTGGAATGTTATTATATGTCATTGCACTAGGTTTAGGAATTTATTATTATAAACCTTCCCTTTATTTTTTAATCTTTCTTTTTATAAATACTTCCTTCACAGGAGTTGGAATTGTTGTTTTATATTACTTATTAGAAAATGATTCGATTCGAAAAAAACGATACCAGTCATAAAATATTAGGAAGGAACCTTAAAGGAGGAAATGATGAGATTTCAAGAATATACGATCTTACTCCCTGTAATCTTTGGTCTATTTGTTATGATCATTCCCCTACTTATAGGAATTTGGACCTATAAAGATGCAAAAAGATATGGAGAAAATCCAATACTATGGGCTTTAATAGTAATCTTTGTACCAAATTTTATTGGATTGATTCTTTACTTTTTAATGGTAAGAAGAAATCCAAAGGTGGAATGTGAACATTGCCATAGCTTTACATCCGGGCAAAAGCCTTATTGTACCAATTGTGGAGAAAAAATAAAACCAGTACCAAAAGAAAATAATACCATTATCGTTTTCGTACTAATCATTCTTGGGATTCTAGTGATAACTCTTGTCTTTGGTTTGATTGGGTTTTTAAACTACACCACCATGGATATTATAAATGGGAGAGAAAGACCTCTTCCAGAATTTCAAAAAGCTGTAAAACTTATGGTGGAAGAAAAGCCAAATAAGTATAATTTGACCTTTGGGTTTTTAGACGGAAGGAAAGACTTCCAAATTCCCAAACATAATATTAAAAAAGACGCCCTTGAAGTACATTCTTCTTGGAATCAGGGAGATGTCCGTCTATATATTAAAGAATCAGACTCAGGAGAAAAAGAATTGCCTTTGTCCAAAGATGGAATTACAAAAATTTCTGTGGAAGAATTACCAAAGGATGAAAAAATAAAATTACAAGTGGAAGGTATGGAAGCAAAAACAGGAATAATTACCATCGAATATTAGTGGAATAAAAAGAAAGGAAGAAAAAATATGGCAATATTAAATATGTTCCCAATACTAATAATCATGTTTTTAGGGATTTTAAGCCAAATATTCTTTTGTATTTGGGTCTATAAAGATGCGACAAAACGAGGAGAAAATGGTGTCCTTTGGTTACTTTTGATTATCTTTGTACCTAATTTATTAGGATTATTACTTTATTTTCTTATTGGACGAAAAGATGTAAGGATGGAATGTCCAAATTGTCACAATAGCACACCATCAAAAGGTGGATATTGTACCTATTGTGGAGAACCAATTTCCTATGAGATAGACAATAGTCACAATATCTTTGCTTACCTTGGACTTGGAACCATTATTTTAGTATTTATTTTAGGAATCATTGGATTAATACTGTTTAGTCGTATGGATGGAACAGTAATAGAATCGGCAATGGGTTTAAAGATGGGAGGTCTAGTATGAAAATTCAATATGCCTTGTCTCTTTTACCCCTATTTATAATGACCCTTTTTATCATTCCCGCTATTTTTGCAGGAATTTGGGTTTATAAAGATGCAGTAGCTCATGGAGAAAATGGTATTATCTGGCTTTTAGTAGTTATATTGGTTCCAAACTTTTTAGGTTTAGTTCTTTATTTCTTAGTAGTACGACGAAATCCAAAAGTACAATGTAGGAACTGCCATCAATACACTTCAGAGAACGAACCATATTGTGGCTACTGTGGTAAAAAAATAGAATATTTTGAAAGAGGAAAAAAGACGAAACATAATATATTTGGGTATCTTGCCATTGGCTCCTTTATATTTTTATTAATTGGAGTGATTCTTTTCTTTGTACTGTTTATACCAGCTATGGAAAAAAGTGAATACCAATACGATCCATATATAGGAGAAATGGAAGTAGAAGAAAATATTGAAGTGCCATATGTAAGAACAGAAGAAGCTTTAGTAGTTACAGAAGGGTCAGATACATTTAAATTAAAATTTGAAAGCCTAAGTGGGGTACAGAGCTTTTATGTTGAAAAAGAAGATATAGAAAAAGAACTAACCTTCATTAGCCAATGGGAAAAAGGAAAGATCAATGTAGAAATATATGGTCGTCCTGGTGGAGAAAGAATCACCTATGATCTAAACCAAAATGGAGAAACAAAAATATTAAAAGAAGAATTGCCAAAAGGAAACAATCTCTTAGTGGAATTTCATTGTAAAAACGCAAGGAATGGAGAAATCGAGGCTTCATGGTAGGAGTCCTAACCCTAACGGGCTCTTAATTCTATGATACATGTTTTAAGAAACATTATGAATATTTTTATAACCGATAATCAAAGATAAAGGGTTGTAAGAAAGAAATGGCAAGATTACAAATAATGATAATGAAATATTAAAACTATAAAAAGTGGCGAAGTAACGTCACTTTTTTATTATTATATTGTATAATGGAAGAAATGATTGTGAAAAAGGGAGTTGATTTTATGGCAAAGGATGTAATCATTGCACTTGATTTTCCCAGTAGAGAAGAGGTTTTTTCTTTTTTGGAACCTTTTGAACCACCTGTATTTGTAAAAGTTGGAATGGAACTTTTTTACCGAGAAGGTGGTTCTATTGTAAAAGAGCTAAAAGAAAGGGGTTACAAAGTATTTTTAGATTTAAAACTTCATGACATTCCCAATACGGTAAAATCTGCAATGGCGAATTTATTAGACTACAATCCAGATATGGTGGATGTACATATAGCTGGAGGAAGTCATATGATAGAAGAAGTGAGTAATCTTATTAATAAACAAGAAAAAAAGCCAATTTTACTTGGAATCACCATGTTAACTTCAACATCAGAAGAAAGAATGCATAAGGAACTAAAAATTGACAAAAGTCTTTCATTAGAAGACACCGTTCTTTCTTATGTGGAAATGGGACTGGAAGCTGGACTGACTGGGATAGTATGTTCTCCCTTAGAAGTACCTAAATTAAAGGAAGTCTTTCCTAATTTGGTCACTGTTACTCCTGGAATTCGTATGGAAATTGTAGAAGGAGATGATCAAGAAAGGGTGGTTACTCCAAAAAGGGCGAGGGAATTAGGAAGTGACTATATTGTAGTAGGTCGCCCGATTACCAAAGCCAAAAATCCAGTAGAAGCATATGAAAAAATCAAAAAGGAGTTCTTGGAGGGATAAAATGAAAGAAATTGCAAAAATATTATTGGATATTGAAGCAGTAACCTTACAACCGGAAGAGCCATTTACTTGGGCTTCAGGAATCAAAGCTCCTATTTATTGTGATAATCGACTTCTTTTAAGTTATCCAAAGGAAAGACATTATGTCTTGACCCAAATGGCAAATATCATCAAAGAAAAGTTTCCTGAAGTTGAATATATTATGGGAACTGCAACAGCAGGGATCCCCCATGGAGCAATCCTAGCAGAACAGTTAGAACTTCCTATGGGATATGTTCGTTCCAAGGCAAAAGGTCATGGAAAAGGAAGAAGAATTGAAGGGGTAATCCAAAAAGGCGCCAAGACTGTTGTAATTGAAGATTTATTTTCCACAGGAGGTTCTTCTATCGAAGCAGCAAAAACAGTGGAAGAAGAAGGGTTTCAAGTTCTTGGTATCCTTTCCATCTTTACTTATGATTTAGAAAAGGCGAAAGAAAACTTTCATCAAGCAGGATTTGAACATTACAGTTTAACAAACTTCCCAGAACTTGTATCTGTAGCTGTGGAAGAAGGAAAAATATCGAAAGATTCTGTAGATTCTCTAGAGATTTGGAGAAAAAATCCTTCCGACGAATCTTGGATAAAATAAAAAATGGGCGTTACAGAGTTTTTCTGCAATGCCCTTTCTTATTCCAAATTTTTACCACAACGGGTACAAAATTTTGAGTGGATATTCATTTGTTCCCCACAATTGGGACAAAGGATAGTGTGAACCATTACATCATCAATCAAACATCCATCTCCTAAATCATCATCTTCTGAAACAGGAGTACCACAATTGGCACAAAAAAGATCATCATGATTAAGTTCTTCATTACAATACTCACATCGAAGAACATCATCATTTACTACTTCTTCTTTAAATTTTCGATAGCGAAGGGAATTTTCCAAAGCTGATATTTCTTCTTCCACTTCTTCGATTTCCTTAAGGATATCCTCAACAGGTCGTAATAATTCCTTACCTTCCTTTAAATCATTATAATAGGATTCACCTAATTCCTTAAAAAGACCCTTTAGGGAACTTTCTGCTTCACGTTTCTTTAATCTAATTTTTGAATTTTCCGTAGCAACCTTTGCTTCATATTTCACTCTTTTTCCCATATCTGAAAAAGAATCAAATGCTTTTTCCATACCTGCTCCAATGGTTTGAAAAAAATCCATAGAAATCTCCTTTCTTTCTAAATCACGAGAAATCTTAATGTAAGTGTATCATAAGATCAGTAAAGTTAAAGGGTCTTAGAGGAATCTTTGAAATCTTTTATCCAGTTCGCCAATCTTTTAATATGATTGAAAAAATCTCTTTAAGGGTAGAAACTAATAAAAGGAGGTAACTATGGCAAAATTAAAACTATACACATCAACATTTTGTCCTTTTTGCGAAAAAGTAAAAAAGGCAATGAAAGATAACGATATTCAGGACGTGGAGATTATCAATATTGATAAAGATCCAGAAGAAAGAGAATATCTTGTGGAAAAAGGTGGGAAAAAACAAGTTCCCTGTTTATTTGTAGATGATAAACCAATGTATGAATCTACAGATATTATTAATTATTTAGTATCTAAATAATTTAGAAACCGAACCCCGGATCAATTAACGAAATGTTGGATTGAACCTCGGGGTTTTTTATTTTCCTTGAAAATCTTAATCCCTTTTCAAGTCTTTAGGAAGTACATATACGAAGAAAATGATATAATAAAGAAGATCTAGGTTTTGACCTATCCGAGATGGGTAATTTATGATATTATAAGGTATTGGAAAATCTAGTATCTTACAAGATTTATGATATAATTATTTCAATTAAAAGGAATCAAAGGTGTTACATTGGAGAAACAATTTGTAAATATAAATGGAATAAAAACAGCATATATTGAAATGGGAACAGGGGAAGAAACAGTACTTATTCTCCATGGATGGGGAACCAATATAGAAACGATGATGGCAGTGGTAAATATACTTAAAGATAAATATCGGGTTTTCGCCTATGATGCCCCTGGATTTGGGGAAAGTGAAGACCCACCAAGTACATGGGGAACCCAAGACTATGCAGACTTTGCCCTTGCTTTTATGGATTTCTTTCAATTAGAAAGGCCCCATTGTATTGGCCATTCCTTTGGAGGAAAGACTCTTACACTAGTAAGTGGAGAACATGAAGATCGAGTGAATAAACTGATTCTCATCGATGCTTCAGGAGTTGCCCCTAAGAGACCATTATCTTATTATTGGAAGGTATATTCTTTTAAAACACTTCGGTTTTTATATAAGGCCCTATTTTTTTGGAAAGACAAAGATAAAGTGATGGAGACTTTTTACAAAAAATATGGATCCGATGATTATAAGGCGAGTGAAGGTGTGATGCGAAAAACCTTTGTTAAAGTTGTCAATGAAAATACAGATCATATCTTCCCAAAGATAAAAGCGCCTACATTATTAATATGGGGAGAAAATGACGAAGATACACCTCTTTTTATGGCAAAAGTATTTGAAGAAAAAATACCTGATGCAGGATTGGTTATATTAAAAGGAGGACATTATTCATACATTGACGATTATGGAACCTTTAAGGCTGTACTACAGTCCTTTTTATAGAGGAAAGGAGAATCTTTTTGGAAACAAAAACTATCTTTGGATTTTTATTATTTTTATACTATGGACTAGGAGCATATATCACCTACCGCTTCATAAAAAAAATTGCGACAAAGCCATTACATATCCTTCAGCTAGAAGGCTATGACAACGAAGAATATAAAACATGGCTTGATAATAATCCAGAAGCAAAATTCGGGAAAATAAAAGAATCTATTCAAGAAAAAACCCCATTGGTGATGACACCAAGGGCAACAAGATTATATACAAAATATATGCAAACAAATGCTGTCATCCTAGTAATCCTTTTAGGACTTTCTGCATTGTTTTACCATAAAATAATTTGGATACTTTTATTTCCAATCCTTCTTTATCTCTTGTATCGCACTCAATTTTTGGTAATTATAGTAGCTAATACCATTGCTCTACCTAAGGAAAAGAAAATTAACCATGGATTTTATGTACAAGCACAAGAAAAAATCAAGTCTTATCCAAATTTACAAGTAGTGGGAATTACAGGTTCTTTTGGAAAGACAAGTACAAAATTTATTACAAATACAATACTTTCAGAAAAACTAAAAGTACAAAATACTCCTAGTTCCTATAATACTCCTATGGGTCTATCAAAAGTGATTAATAATGATCTAGATGAAACGAAAGAGGTATTTATTGCAGAACTTGGGGCTAAAGTACCAGGAGAAATTAAAGAAGTGGCAGACTTGGTCCAACCTACCATTGGTGTTATTACTGCTATTGGACCAACCCATATGCATTTATTTAAAACCATAGAAAATATTAAGAAGACAAAATATGAATTAATAGAAGCCTTACCAGAAACAGGTATAGCTATCTTTAACTATGACAATGAACATGTGAAAGAATTAGCAGATAAGGCAAAGATTCATAAACTCCTATACGGAATGGAAGACGTGGAAAAATTAGATATCTATGCAGATAACTTTACCATTGGAGCAAATGGATCCACCTTTCGATTACATCTTCCAGGAAAATCACCAGTAATATGTGAAACTAAACTACTTGGAAAACATAATATATCAAATCTATTAGCAGCAGCTTCCATTGCCCATGTCTTGGGAATGGAGCCAATAGAAATTGCCAATGGAATAAGAAAAGTAGAACCTGTAGAACATCGCTTAAACCTTATCAAAGGGCCAACAGGAGTTCTTGTGATTGACGATGCCTTTAACTCTAATCCCATTGGAGCGAGAGCTGCTTTAGAAGTTTTAAACACTTTTAAAGGGGGAAAGAAAATTATTATAACCCCTGGAATGGTGGAATTAGGAGATATAGAAGAAGAAGAAAACTACAAACTTGGTAAAGAAATTGCAAAAGTCTGTGACTATTGTATCCTAGTTGGACCAAAGCGAACAGAACCGATCCAAAGAGGATTAAAAGAAGTTGGATATCCGGAACAATCTCTTTTTATAGCCAAGAGCTTACAAGAAGCCACAGAAATTTCCGGTCATTTAACAAAAGCTGGAGATATTATTTTAATTGAAAATGATTTGCCAGATACTTATAACGAAGTATAAGAAAAGAGGGAATATATGAAAAAAGTAGCTGTACTTTTTGGAGGAAAATCTGTAGAACACGAAGTTAGTATTATCACCGGAATGCAGGTAATGGAAAATATGGATAAAAGTAAGTACGAACCAATTCCCATCTATATTACAAAAGAGGGAAAATGGCTAAGTCACCCTGAATTTACAGATTTTAAAGTATTTAAAAATAAAGAAACAGAGAAAGGAATGGAAGTTTTTTTCCGACCAGGAATGGGAAATACCTTATACACAGAACAAATAAGCTCTGGTGGACTTTTTGGGAAAAAGGGAAAAGAGCTTACTCCCTATGAAACCATAGATATTGTATTTCCTGCTCTTCACGGTACCTTTGGAGAAGATGGTTCGGTACAAGGATATCTTGACCTTATCGATCTTCCCTATGTAGGATGTGGAGTTTTAGCAGCATCTGTGGGAATGGATAAAATTCTTATGAAAGAAGCCTTTCGAGGGTTGGATATTCCCTTACTACCTTATACATGGTGTTTCCGTAGTACATGGGAAACAAATAAGGAAGAAATAAAAAAGGACATCGAAAAACTTGGATATCCTGTCTTTGTAAAACCATCAAATCTTGGCTCTAGTATTGGAATAACAAAAGTAAACAAAACAGAAGAACTAGAAGAAGCAATGGAACTTGCCATGTCCTATGATCGAAAAGTAATCATAGAAAAAGGGGCAAAAAACCCAAGAGAATTAAATATGGCAGTCTTAGGATACGAAGATCATATGGAAACATCTGAAGTAGAAGAACCAGAACTAGCAAAAGACCTACTAGATTATGAATCAAAATATATGTCTGGAAATAAAAACAAAGGGAAACAGAAAAGAAAGATACCAGCAGATGTTCCAGAACAGATTGTAAAAGAAATGGAAAAATATGCTATTTTAGCTATGAAGGCCATTGACGGAATGGGAACTGCTAGAATCGATTTTCTCCTTGAAGAAGAAAAACTATATGTTAATGAAATCAATACCTTACCAGGTTCTATCGCCTTTTATCTTTGGGAAGGAAAGGGCTTGGAAATGAAGGATTTAATCACAAAATTACTAGAAGGTGCAGAAGAAAGAAGTAAACAACGTAAGAATACTATGTATCATTATGATGTGAACTTATTAGAATTAACCACTTACGGTTCTAAGCTTTAATAAAGTGGTGAAACCCCCTTGTGAAAGAGGACTTTTTTGATAAGTGGAAAGGGGATATATGTTAGAAGATAAAATTTTAAAATTAATTGAAGAACGAGGAAGACTAAACTTTAGAGCATTGGCAAGTTTATTGGAAGTGGACAAACATCTTAAAAATGAACTAAGAAAAACCTTAAAGAATATGGAAAGAAAGGGAAAAATCTTTCAAAATAAGAAAAAACAATATCAAGTAATCGACGGAAAAGAACTTATCCTAGGAAAACTTGAAGGAAATGAAAAGGGATTTGCTTTCTTACTAAACCCAGACGGGGAAGATATATTTATTGACAAAGGGGATTTAAACACAGCAGTTCATGGAGATGAAGTACTAGTACGAATCCTTCCCTCCTCTCCAGAAAGACCAGCTGGAAAAGTGTTACAAATTATCAAAAGAGGAAAAACATCATTAGTTGGAACATTTCAAGACCAAAAGGACTTTGGATTTGTCCTTCCTGATGAAAAGAAATTTGCAAAAGACATCTTTATAGATAAAGAGGGGAAAGCAGGAGCAAAAAATGGCCAAAAAGTAGTGGTCAATATTACAAAATGGCCAGAAGGGAATCGTAATCCAGAAGGGGTTATAGAAGAAATTATAGGTAACCCAGGAGATAAAGGAGTAGATGTCCTAAGTATTGCAAAATCTATGGGATTTCCTATGAAATTTCCAAAGAAAGTACTATCCCAAGGAAGGAATATACCTCAAAAAGTCTTACCAGAAGAAATAGAAAATAGAAAAGACTATCGAGACATTACTACCTTTACAATAGACGGACAGTATTCAAAGGACTTTGACGATGCAGTAAGTATTGAAATGACAAAAGAAGGGAATTATCGACTAGGAGTTCATATTGCTGACGTAGCACATTATGTGAAAAAAGATTCCCCTTTAGATAAAGAAGCATACCTTCGTGGAAATTCTGTTTATTTACTAGACGAAGTGATTCCTATGTTACCAGTGGAACTATCCAATGGAATCTGTTCCCTAAACCCAAATGAAGATCGGTTAACCCTATCGATTATAATGGAAATTAATCCTAAAGGACAAATGGTACAACATGAAATAGGGGAAGGGGTTATTCGTTCTAAAAGACGATTAGTCTATGATCGAGTTTCTGATTTCTTAGAAGAAGGTAAGACCTTTCCTTCCCTTGAAGGAATCGAAGAAGACTTAAAACAAATGGGAACATTGGCAAAAATCCTTCGAAAAAAACGGGATCAAAGAGGATCCATAGACTTTGACTTACCAGAACGAGAAATTATTTTAAACGAAGAGGGAAAACCTACAGATGTTCATTTAGCAGAAAGAAGAGAAGCCAATCGTTTGATTGAAGAATTTATGCTTTTAGCAAATGAAACAGTGGCAGAACAGTACTTTTGGATGGACGTACCATTTTTATACCGAATTCACGAAGAACCAGATGAAGATAAAATCAAAGAACTTAATATTATTATGCGACCCTTTGGCTATAAATTACATCATACCGACGATGTAAAACCAATGGAAATCAAACAATTATTAGAATCTATTGCAGGGAAAAAAGAATCCCCTCTGATAGAGATGATGGTATTAAGAAGTTTGAAAAAAGCAAAATACTCCTCTGAAATAGAAGGTCATTTTGGCCTAGCTTCAAAATACTATACCCATTTTACTTCTCCAATCCGAAGATACAATGACCTTACCATCCATAGAATCATTAAAGAACTTATTCATAATAAAATGACTAAAAAAGACCTTCGTCATTGGGAAGATATCCTCCCTGGAATTGCAGAACATATATCTGCTACAGAAAAACTAGCTCAAGAAGGGGAACGAGCAGTAGAAGATGTTAAACTGGCACAATATATGGCAGATAAAATTGGAGAAACCTTTGATGGAATCATTTCAGGAATTACTAACTTTGGTATCTTTGTCCAATTAGAAAACACAATCGAAGGATTAATATCCTTTAAAGGAATGGACGAATATATGACCTTTGACGAAGACAAACATGAAGCCATTGGCCGAGATACAAATGTGGTCTATACATTGGGACAAAAAGTGAAAATAGAAGTAGATTCTGTAAATACTGAACGAGGACAAATTGACTTTAAAATAGTAGGTGGTAAAAGTGGCAAAAAATAATAATCGGGATTTAGCAACAAACCGAAAAGCAAGACATGATTATTTTATAGACGACACCTTGGAAGCAGGAATTGCCTTAAAGGGAACAGAAGTAAAATCCATCCGAAAAGGGAGAGCAAACCTTAAAGAAAGTTATGGAATTATAATAGAAGGAGAAGTATTCGTAGAAGGAATGCATGTTAGCCCTTATGAACAAGGGAATCGCTTTAATGAAGATCCTCTTAGAAAGAGAAAATTACTCCTTCATAAATCAGAAATTAGAAAACTAAAAAGACAAGTGGATCAAAAGGGGGTCACCCTTGTGCCATTACGTCTATATTTAAAAAATGGACGAGTAAAACTGGAACTTGCCATTGCTAGAGGAAAGAAATTATACGACAAAAGAGATGCTATAGCAAAAAGAGATTCTGAACGAAGAATGAGACAAGCAAGAGATTACTAGACCCTAACCCATTTTCAAAAATAAATGGGTTAGGACAAAAATACCCCTTGCTTTTTCTGAAACAGTCCAGTATAATTATTATTTGTAATCCAATGGAGAGATGGTTGAGTTGGTTTAAGGCGCTCGCCTGGAAAGCGGGTATACGTTCATAGCGTATCGGGGGTTCGAATCCCCCTCTCTCCGCCAGTATAACATTGCCGTGCTAGATGGGGAGCTAGCGGCACCCTGTAACTTGCAATCCGCTATAGCAAGGTTGAATTCCCGGCCCAGCCTCTTTATTTGGTGGCCTGCCCCGGAAAAGTGGCGTTGACGATTGGGTCCTACGCAACAAATGCTCATGAACCGTGTCAGGTCTTGACGGAAGCAGCACTAAGTGAGATGTTTTGTGTGCCGTATGGAGTGCCTGGTCTGAGTTAACTCTCCGGGTACCGCATGGAATAAAGTTTGCAAAGCCGGGTGCATGGCTACATATTATAGAAATCAAGGAGATCAGGAGATCTTCTTTTTTTATACCTATTTATTTAAAAATAAGATATAATAAAAGAATTAAAGGGGGAAGAGATGAACGCCTTACGTACCTTGGCCTATGCCAAAATCAATAAAAGATTACATATAACAGGAAAAAGAAACGATGGCTACCATACATTAGAAAGTCTTATGGTACCTGTGAATCTACATGATATTATAATAATAGAAAAAAGAGACCATGGATTTTTATTAACTGGAAATAAAAAAGAACTTGTCAATGACGACAACCTTATAGTAAAAGCCCATAGATTTATGGAAAACTTAGTAGGAAGAGACTTACCAGGAAGAGTCCACTTTATAAAAGAAATTCCGATAGGAGCAGGACTTGCTGGAGGCACTTCAGATGGAGCAGCAGTAATACACGGATTAAATACCCTTTATGAACTAGGGATATCCCAAGAAGAACTAGAAGCAAAAGCAGTAGCACTAGGAGCAGACTTTCCCTTTTGCCTTCGTATGAAACCATGTATAGCAAGGGGGATTGGAGATGAATTAGAAGAAGTACCATACCCGAAAGATGAAAAAATTTTATTAATCCACCCAGGATTTTCCCTTTCTACCCCAAAAGTATATGGCTACTATGACGAAAATCCGGTGAAAGATGAAAAAAATGATTTATTACCAGGAGTACTCAAATATCATCCCCAGCTTTTAGACATATTAGAAAAAATAAAAGAAACCAATCCTTTGGACTATTCAATGACAGGTTCTGGGCCAACATTATTTGCAATCTATAAGAATGAAGAAGCCAGAGAAAAAGCAAAAGAAATGATAAAGTATTATGGAAAGATCATCACTTGTGAAAGTATTTAAGGAGAAAATATGGCAATTGGAGTATTTGATAGTGGAGTAGGAGGCCTTTCCGTCCTTCGTCAATGTAGAAAATATTTCCCTAAGGATACCTTCCTCTACCTTGGAGATACGAAACATATGCCCTATGGGAAAAAAACAAGAGATGAAGTAGTAAACTATACTAAAAAGGCCTTTTCGTTTTTTGAAAAAGAGGGAGTGAAAGCAGGAATCATCGCTTGTAACACAGCAACAGCAGCAGCCTTAGACGAAGTACAAAAAAACTTTTCTTTCCCTATCTTTGGTGTAATAAAACCAGCTTGTCAAGAAGTGGTAAAAAGGACAATAAATAATAAAGTACTGTTAATTGCCACAGAAGGGACAGTAAAATCAAATGTATATGAAAATACAATTAAGGAATATAATCGAAACATATTCTTAGAATCTATAGGTTGTCCTCACTTAGTAATAGCTGTAGAAGATGGATATGGGGATCACTATATTGGAGGGAAAATAGCCATAGACTATATTTCTCGAGCTAAGGAAAAAGACTTTGACACCTTAATCTTAGGATGTACTCATTTTCCCGTAGTACAAAGAAATCTAGAAGATTACTTTAAAGGAAAGAGAAGAAAAATAGAAATCATAGACCCAGCATACCCAACAGTGAAGGACCTATTGAAAAACATACCACCAGAAACGAAGAGAAAAGGGAAAGTAAAATACTATGTTACAGGAGATGTGAAAAAATTTGAAAAAGTGGCAAAAAAAATAACAGGAGAAAAAATATCTGCCTGTTTCTTAGAATTAGAAAAAAACTCATAAAAAAAAGTCTCCCGAAGGAGATTTTTTTTATGAAATCTTTTGTTCCAAGGATGCATCGTCGTCCAAAATGGTGATTTGCACCGTAGAAGTCAACACATCAGAATAGGTATATGAAACGGTTCTACTACCTTTAGCTTCATCATTATTAATATTTACAACAAATAAACTGGGATACACCGATTCTAAAATTCCACGTTTCGTTATAATTCTTTTTCGTCCTTTATCCGCTTTTAGAATCACTTCTTTGCCAATATGATGTGATAACTCCCTCTTGATCAAATCCATTTGAGTCACGTTAGAAACCACCCTTTCATTTCCTCAGCCTAATTACATTTACGTAACTATTATATAATAATTTTATGGAAAAGTCAAAATTTTTTATTTTACACTACTTCCCGACCCTTGTCAACCAATTTTTAAAAAATATTACAAATGAAAACGAATTCTTAATATAAATAAGAAAATACTACTATTCCCAGTATACACAACCATAAAAGGTAAAAATAAAATAATAAACAAGGGACTATGTTTTCCTAATAAAAATTCTTTTCCCCTTTTACCCTCTCTTAAAGTATAATAGAAGGGAGAGGAGTTGGAAAAATGCCAAAGTATGAAACGATGCAATTTACCTTAGACCTTATAGGCACCATAGCCTTTGCACTTTCTGGAGCATTACTTGGAATTCGACGAAGTATGGATTTATTTGGAATTATCGTACTAGGAGTGGTTACAGCAGTGGGAGGAGGGATGTTACGAGATACGATGCTAGGACTTACCCCACCAACAGCATTAGCAAGACCCTTGTTTACCTTAGTAGCTGTTCTTTGTTCCCTTATCCTATTTTTAATCTTTTACGGAAGAGGAGAAATGCTGCATAAAAACTATATTATGGTATTTGAAAAAATCCTAGTTATCTTTGATGCCTTTGGACTAGGAGCCTTTACTGTGGTAGGGATGAATGTTTCTGAACTGGCAGGTTATGGAGATCGACACTTTTTAATGATATTTATGGGAATGATCACAGGAATTGGAGGGGGAATTATCCGAGATGTTTTAGCAGGAATCGTCCCCTTTGTATTTATTCGTCATGTTTACGCAGCAGCTTCCTTTGTAGGAGGATTGGTTTATGTTCTAATCGTTCCCTATATTGGTAGTTCCTATGCTATGGTCATTGGATTTGTTATTATCGTCACTGTAAGATTACTAGCAGCAAAAAACAAATGGGAGTTACCAAGAGTAGAAATGGTAGAACCAGATTTTACCGAAGGAAAGGAGTGACACCATGACGATAAAAGAAAAGGTTCTGGCTCTTTTAGAAAGTTATCGTGGAGAATATATATCAGGTCAAGAGTTAGCCGACAAACTAGAAGTATCTCGAACAGCAATATGGAAGGCTACCAATGAGTTAAAAGAAGAAGGATACGAAATCCAAGGAATAAGAAATAAAGGATACCAACTTAGTGGAAACTTAGATCGATTAAATGACGGAGCAATTCGAAAGAATCTTGTCCAAGAACTAAAAGATATTAATCTTTTCATATACGACGAAGTAGACTCCACCAACACCCAAGGAAAAAGGCTGAACCTTGAAGGAAAACTAAACCAATGGGATGTGGTCTTAGCAGAAAAACAAAGTCTAGGGAAGGGAAGAAGTGGTAAATCCTTTGAATCTCCTAAATATGGGGGAATCTATATGACTATTTTATATCGGAAAGATAAGTCAGGATTAGATCCAATGATCAACACTTTGACCACCGTTCGTGGAGCAGTAGCAACTGCTATTGGAATCGAAGAAATTGGAAATGTTAAACCAGGAATAAAATGGGTCAACGACCTATATTTAGAGGGAAAGAAAATATGTGGAATCCTAACAGAAGGGGACTTGGACATTGAAAATGGAAAAATAACCGACATTTACCTTGGAATTGGGATTAACGTCCATACGAAAAGAGAAGAATTTTCCCAAGAGATTAAAGATATTGCAGGGTCTATTCAAAAAGACATCTTTCGAAATGATTTAATTTCTAGGATTTTAAATAATCTTTATGAAATGGAAAATTGGACAGAGGATAGAATTATTAAAGAATATAAAAAAAGATCTATCTTATTGGGAAAAGAAATAATCTATGAAAAAAATGGTAAAAAAATAGACGGAGTAGCAAAAGATATTAATGAACAAGGTCATTTAATCGTAGAAACAAATGGTCAAGAAGAATGTTTGATTGCAGGAGAAGTAAATATAAAAAAATTTTAAGGAGAAGAATATGGATTTTAGAAATTATGCAAAACAATACCCAGACAGAAAAGGATACTTTGGAGACTATGGAGGAATTTACTTACCACCAGATTTAGAAAAAGCAATGCTTGAAATCGCAGATGCCTATGAAACCATTGCCCATTCTGCCCAGTTTATTAATGAATTACGAAGAATACGACGGGAGTTCCAAGGAAGACCGACCCCAGTTTATCATTGTGAAAGACTATCAAGAGAATTAGGAACAACACAAATATATTTAAAAAGAGAGGACTTAAACCATACAGGAGCCCATAAATTAAACCATTGTATGGGAGAAGGACTTTTGGCAAAGTATATGGGGAAGAAAAAATTGATTGCAGAAACAGGAGCAGGACAACATGGAGTAGCTTTAGCAACAGCAGCTGCCTTCTTTGGACTAGAATGTGAAATCCATATGGGGGAAGTAGATATTAAAAAACAAGCTCCTAATGTGGCAAGAATGAAACTCTTAGGAGCAAAAGTGGTCCCTGCTACCCATGGACTAAAAACATTAAAAGAAGCAGTAGATTCAGCTTTTGAAACCTATATGAATGAATTTGAAGACTCCATGTACTGTATCGGATCTGTTGTTGGCCCTCACCCATTCCCAAAAATGGTTCGGGATTTCCAAATGGTGGTAGGAGAAGAAGCAAGAGAACAGTTCCTAGAAATGACAGGTTACCTTCCAGATGCTATTGTGGGAGCAGTAGGAGGAGGAAGTAACGCCATAGGATTATTCTTACCATTCCTAAACGACCCAGTGGATATTTATGGAGTAGAACCATTAGGACGAAGTACAAAACTAGGAGACCATGCAGCATCTCTTACCTATGGAGAAAAAGGAGTTATGCACGGATTCCAGTCTATCATGTTAAAAGACAAAGAAGGAGAACCAGCTCCAGTATATTCTGTTGCCAGTGGATTGGATTATCCTTCTACAGGGCCAGAACACGCCTTTTTAAACGACTTAGGAAGAGTGAAATACGACGTTATTTCTGACGAAGAAGCCTTAGATGCTTTTTACAAACTTTCTAGAATGGAAGGAATCATTCCTGCAATAGAATCTTCCCATGCCTTGGCATATGCTATGAAATTGGCAAAAAAAGAAGATAACCCTGGATTTGTTTTAGTAAACCTTAGTGGGCGAGGGGATAAAGATATGGACTTTGTCCTAGAAAAATATGGAGAAAAATTCCAATTATAAAAAAGATAAGAAGGTTCGAGAAAACTCGAGCCTTCTTTTATGGCTTGTAATGAATGAGAATGATAAAAGGATGAAAATTTCCACGAAAAATTTTAAGGTAAACCTTTCCCATCATTGAAATAAAAAGAAGGGAAGGATATAATAGTAGAAGTCAAGAACGAGATAGATCCTTGTAAGAATAATAGCCATTTTGAAATATGTCAAAAATACTAGAAACGAAGACTTATTCCAAGAATCTATTACTATAAGTTCACGATCAAAATGATTGGAGAATAAAAACATGAGTACCAAAAAGAAAGAAAACAATAAAAGGATACTCATAATACTTGGAGTAATCTTTGTACTACTCCTTGGAAGAAACATGTATCTTAAAGTGAAAGAACCGAAAAAAGTGGAAAAAAAAGAAAAAATAGTCCTTGAAAATCAAAAAGGAAACCATACACTAATGCAAGACGGAAAATACCAAGCCCAAGGGGAAGGGTATGGAGGACCAATCACTGTAGAGTTAGTAGTAGAAGACGGTTATATGAAAAAAATTAAAATAAAAGACCATAACGAAGATCCGGGGTTTGCAGGTCTAGCACTAGAAAAAATACCAAAGGAAATAACCCAAAGCCAAAATACAAATGTAGATGTGATTGCTGGAGCAACACAAACGATAAACGGAATACAAGAAGCAGTAAGAACCTGTATACGACAAGCCGGAGGAGAATAAAGGAGAGATTACCATGAGAATGTCAAAGCTATATATGCCCACGTTACGAGAAGTACCTGCAGATGCAGAAATTGCAAGTCATAAACTACTATTACGTGGTGGAATGATTCGTCGTTCCGCATCTGGCATATATACTTACTTGCCATTAGGATATCGTGTAGTACGTAAAATAGAAGAAATCGTTCGGGAAGAAATGGACAACGCAGGAGCCCAAGAAATACTTATGTCGGCGATTCAGCCAAAAGAAATTTGGGAAGCTTCCGGTCGTTGGTCTGTTTATGGCCCAGAAATGTTTAAACTAAAAGATCGTCACGAAAGAGAATTTTGCCTTGGCCCAACAGCAGAAGAATATTTCACCGACTTGATTAAAGGAGAAGTCAAAAGCTACAAACAACTTCCATTAAACATATACCAAATCCAAACAAAATATCGTGACGAAAAAAGACCAAGATTTGGAATCAACCGAGCAAGAGAATTTTCCATGAAAGACGCCTACTCCTTTGACACAAACTATGACACCATGTTAGAAGCCTATGAAAATATGCACCAAGCCTATCTTAAAGTCTTTCGTCGTATAGGACTAGACTTCCAAGTAGTCCAAGGAGATTCAGGGGCTATGGGTGGAAACTCTTCCCAAGAGTACATCGCCCTTGCAGAAACAGGAGAAGGTGTGATTTGCTATACCGAAGACGGCTCCTATGCAGCAACCGATGAAAAAGCATCTGCTCAATACCAACTTCCACCTTATCAAGAACCAAAAACCATGGAAAAAGTCCATACCCCACAAACATCCACAATAGAAGAAGTGGCAAACTTCTTAGAAGTAGAAGAAAATCGTTGTGCAAAAGCTATGGACTTAACCGTTGCTGGAGAACCAGTCCTAATGATTATCCCAGGAGACCGAGAATTGAATATGGCAAAAGTCTCTGCCTACCTTGGAGAACCGGAACATGAAATCGAAATGATGTCTGACAAAGATATTATCGAAAAATTAGGTTCCTACCCTGGATACACAGGGCCTGTAGGAATTCGAGAAGGAGTTCGTATCATCATTGACGAAACCTTGACAAAATCTAATAACTTGGTAATCGGAGCCAATGAAGAAGACTACCACTATAAAAATGTATGTTATGGGAGAGATTTCCAATGTGAAGTGGCTCCAGATCTTGTAATGGTACGAGAAGGAGACAAAAGCCCAGAAGGAAAAGACCTACACTTTGCTCGAGGAATCGAAGTAGGAAATATCTTCCAGTTAGGAACAAAATATTCAGAAGCAATCCACGCCACATTCCTAGATGAAAATGGAAAAGAACAATTCTTCCATATGGGATCTTACGGAATAGGAATTACCCGTTCTGTCACAGCAGTGGTAGAACAAAACTACGACGACGACGGCATCATTTGGCCTATCCAAGTGGCACCTTACCATGTAATCATTACAATCATCAACAATAAAAACGAAGAACAAATGAAACTAGGAGAAGAAATTTACCAAACCTTAAAAGAAAAAGGAATAGAAGTCTTACTAGATGATAGAAAAGAAAGACCAGGGGTAAAATTCAACGACCGAGATCTTATTGGAATTCCACTTCGAATGACCATTGGGAAAAAAGCTGGTGAAAATATTATTGAGTACTCCACAAGAAAAGAAATGAAAAACGAAGACATCCCAGTAGAAGAAGGAATTGAACGGGTACTAACAGCAGTACAAGAAGGATTACGAAAATAACATCAAATAGATAGGAAAAAGGAAGGTAGAAATTATCTTCCTTTTCTACACGTATACTAGAAAAAGGATAAACATATGAGAAAAACATCCATACTATTAATGATCCTAACTATCTTAACAAAAATATTTGGACTAGCACGAGAAAAAACCTTGGCTCATCTCTTTGGAGCATCAGCCATGGCAGATATCTTTCTCGTAGCCTTTTCCGTTCCTATGGTAATCACAAACCTCTTAACAGGAGCGATAGGAACTGGATTTATCCCAATCTTTGACCAAATTCGCATGGAAAAAGGTAAACTTCGTGCAAATCTCTTTACAGCAAATCTTACCAATATGCTTGCACTAGTTTTTGGGGGAATCTCTATCCTAGGAATCATTGGAGCCAAGCCATTGATTCGTGCCATGAGCCCTGGATTTTCCGAAGAAAGTTTTCGAACCTGTGTCTATATAACAAGAATCGCCATGTCTAGTATCCTTGCCACAAGTATAGCCTCTGTCTTTCGAGCCTACTTACAAATATATAAACACTTTGCCATCTCCGTATCCCATTCCATTATCATGAATATCGTACTTATGGGAGCCATGGTGGCAGGAAAACTAATTAGTATACGAGCTATGGCATGGGGAATGCTCTTTGCCTTCATCATCCAATACATCATCTTTATCCCCTTTGTAAAAAAAGAAGGATATCGCCACGCAGTACTACTAAATGGAGAAGACCCCCACTTGCGACAAATGCTTCGTATGATCCTACCAATCTTTATCAGTATGTCGGTGATAGAACTAAATTATATCATTAACAAAGCCTTAGCATCAGGAATCGCAACAGGAGGAATCTCGGCGATGAACTATTCCAGTCGACTAATCGACTTTGTAACAGGAATTGTCATCACCTCGATTGTAACAGTAACCTACCCTCCTATGACAAGAGCAGCAGCAAAAAAAGATAGAGGACAATTACAAAAAGTAACAGGAGAATCCCTTTCCCTGATGTCCCTTATGGTTATACCAGCAACTATCGGGTTAATGATCTTTTCTCCCCAAATCGTCCGTCTTCTTTTCTTTGGAGGAGCCTTTGGAGAAGAAGATGTGGTAATGACCTCCTCCATCCTGTTTTTCTATGCCCTTGGAGTTCCAGGGATTGGCTTTCGGGAAATTCAGATTCGAGTTTACTATGCCTTGGGAGACATGAAAACACCAGTGATAAACTCTGTTATTATGGTTTTATGTAATGTAACATTAAGTATAATCCTAGGAAAGATACTAGGATTACAAGGACTCTCCCTAGCAACATCAATATCCCTACTACTAGGAGCCTTTCTCCTGTACCTAGGATTGAAAATAAAAAGACTATCCCCAATGACAGGAAGGACGAAAAACCTTGGGAAAATACTCTTCGCTTCACTTTGTATGGGATTGGTGGGAAAAATCATCTTTCAAATACTATCCCAAAACCTTTCTGGAAACGTAGCACTACTAGGAACCATCCTCTTAGCTGCCACGACCTACGGAATTCTTTTACTTCTATTAAAAGTAGAAGAACTATATGAAGGAATCGCCTTATTAAAAAATAGAAATAAGAAAAGAAACGACACTTGAAGAAAAGTGTCGTTTTTATGTTATCGAATCCAAGAAATATCTTAGACATTTCTTTCAAACTTGTAAATAAACTGTAACGACAAATAGAAAAAATCCATTTATAATATTTTTATTCCTTAAAGATAATCTCGGTAGAGACCTTAAGGAAAAATTAAAAGAAAGGAATCGTTAGGCAACCTGACGATCTAGCACTTGACCTTAAAGTGCTATAGGACAAAAAGATGAAAAATAAAAAAATAATGATTTTAGCACTAACAACAACCCTTGCCTTTGGAGCATTGGGAACCGTATTTGCAAAAACGGAAATGATGAAACCTAATTTCCAAAATCTAAAACAATATGTAGGAGAAGAAATGGTTCCTGAAGAAGAAATCAAATCAAAAGAAGAAGTAAAAAAATCATTAGAAGAAGGAAAAAACCTTCCAGGAACGAAAGAAAATTACGAAAAATTATTAGATGCTATCCAAAAATACAATTGCCTTCCAGAAAAAGATAAAGTGACTTTAGGAGAAGAAGAAAAGGAAAAGGCAAAAGAAATTGAAAAGAAATTAAATAAAATAGATGAAGAAATGGCGAAAGAAGTTGAATCAAAAATTCTTCCATTATTTGAAAAAGACGAAAGAAATCCAAAAGAAGTATTAGAAGCAGAAGAAGCTCTACTTTCCCTAAACGGAACACAAGAAAGTATATTAGAAGAAAAATATCCAGACAAATTAGATACCCTACGACAATGGGCAGATGACATTCGGGAACCATAATAAGAAAAAAGAAATATCAAAGATGATGGGTAAAGGAGAATTAAAAACGATTACTATATAAAAAAGTAATGAGGAAAACCCTTAAAAACTAAAATAAAAGAATGTTATAGAAGAATAAAAAGGAAATATAACAGAATGAAGAGAGACACAAAAAATATATATGATAAAAGAAAAATAAATAAAACAAAATAAAAAACATTAAAGAAAATATTATTGGTAAAGTAAAATTAAATAGAATTTGAACAAGGGGTTGAGAATCTATTTTCAACCCCTTTGTAATACTTATTTCTAGGGAAAAATATTAGAATCTAACGATAAAAATATTAAAAATTAGTAAGTAAAAGTATATACAAATAAAAATGAATACAATGTAATTAACATGATTCCTAAGAAAAATAAAGTAAAAATGATAGAATGATAATAGAATGTATCTATAAAATACAAAACCAGAAGGAAATAAGATTCTTCTTGAAAAATCAAGGGAAATTCCCAGTATTTCAACAATATTACGGAATGTTTCATATGGATGTAATAGAACTGTAATTTTACTTTACTACTCTTACGTGTATAATAATAACAAGAGAGAAGTTCCTTGACAATTGAATAAAAACTGAGACGTTTTTGCAATTGTCTCGGATCTCTTTTGTACGTGAAGCCTCTTTAGACTTTCTCTCAGTCAAAAATGTTTATAGAGGACTTCATAGTAATTATTCGTAGACAAAAACCGCTTATGGTTTTTGTAGATCTACAAAATTTATAAGGAGGTCGAAAGACAATATGAAGAACAAGAAATTTCTTTGCCTAGTACTAGCACTAGTCATGGTACTAGGTGCGTTCGGACCTGTCTTTGCCGAAACGAAAGCTGCTGACGACAAAAAAGTTGAAGACAAAAAAGAAGTCAAAGTAGAAAAAGTTACTGGCAGAGATGCAAAAGTTCAATGGCTTGTTGACCACAAGTTCGTAGAAGGACGTAAGGTTAACGAAGATCCGAAAAATAATGACTTAGCACTTGACAAAAATATCAAGAGATCAGAAATTACTAAATTATTAGTATATGCGATTGGTCGTCAAGATTTAGCTGAGAAAATCCAAGGTACAAAAATTTATAAAGACGTAGAAGCTACTCATTGGGCAAATGGTGTTATCACTGTTGGAACAAGTTTATCTTCTCCTGCAAATAATGTACCTTTCTTAAACGGATATCCTGATGGAACTTTCCAACCTGAAAAGGATGTAACTTATGGTGAATTAGCAAAAATGCTTGTTACTTTAGTTAAGAAAGACTTAACCAAAGATATGCATGATGGTGCTAACAAACCAGGAATCTGGCCAGGAAGATGGATTACTTGGGCAACTGAATTAGGTATCTTAGATGATGTAAAATTAGAAGACGGCAACAAAGCTGCTGTACGTTCTGATGCATTTGTAATGCTTTACAATGCTCTTTACAAAATGGAAAACCTAAGAAAAGTTCCTGCGAATGAAACTATGGGAATTATCTCTGGATACTCCAAAGGTAAATTAGTTCTAAACCAAGAAGGATACAAAAAAGAATTCACAGTAAATGCGGATACTAACTTTGTATTTGGCAAGGGAACGAATGAAGGCGGAGCAACTAACCTAAAACAAGGCATGGTAAACTGGAACGATAATTTAATCAAACTTGGTGATCGTGCTGAAAACTACTACCTAGGATCACTTGTAAGAGTTCTTGCAGATGACAAAGGTGTAGTTACCCATATTATCCAATTAGGTAATCCAGCTGACTTAGATCTTCTAACTAATGGTTGGAGAACTGTTGCAGATGGTACCATTGGAACTAACCCTGCACGTAAGGTAAAAGATGGAGAAATTCCTGCAACCACGGTATCGGTAGCAAATGGAGAACTTACTTTCCATAAAGGTCATATTACTGAACGTAATGGTAAGCACAATGTATATGATAATTACGACAGAGATGGTAATGTAACAGAAGTAAAACAAGTTACTTTTGAAAAAGATGAAGTAATTAACCTTACCCACAAAACTCGTTACTTTGTAGCTGATTACTTTAATGGTCATTTAACAGAAGTTAAAGACTTAAATGCTGTTAAAGCACTTTTAGACT
>JAUNVD010000086.1:0-2417 GCA_030537855.1 Tissierellia bacterium
ATATTGCCTCCCTAAACTAATATAAGAGAAGAATTATCTTCTCTTATATTAAAATTCTGATTCTGCAAAAAAAATGTTTACAATATCTTTTGAAGGTTCAGGTGTTAGTAAACTAACAACTATTAAGGCAATTAAAGATGTAAAAATAGATGGTAGTATAGGAAACCAATTAAAAGGCTTATCTAATATGTACCAAATGGTGGCTGTTAAGAATCCAGTTATCATGGCTGCTGCTGCACCTTGAGAATTTGCTCTTTTCCATGCAAAACCGCCAAGTACTACTACAGACATCATAGATCCCATAAATCCTATAGCATTCGATTGAATCCACATTATAGTAGAATTAGAACTGATGGCTATTAACACTGCTATTATAGCTATCAATAATGTTGATATTCTAGAAATCATTAAATACTTTTTTGAATCAGCTCCAGTATTGATTACTTTTGCGTAGATATCGTTTACAAATGTAGTACTCCCCAGTAACAACACAGAGTCAGCAGTTGATATAGAAGCTGCTAAAACTCCAGCCATTACAAATCCTGCAAAACCTGGGCTTAATAAAGTATCAATTATTGTAGGAGCTATATTATCAGATCCTCCTTTTATTCCTGGAATGGCAACCATTGCTGAAAGCGCAATTAGCATTAACGGAATGTATGAAATTAAAAGTAGTACTCCTACATAAGCTTGACTTTGTTCTGCAGACTTTACATCTTTTGCCGAATTAAATCTCGTAATAAATTGTGGAGCCCCAAAATTTCCAATGCCCCACGTTAAAATCCACGAAATTATTAATCCTAAAGGCATTTCACCACCTGCAAATGGATCTAACGCAGAGGGATTTGTTTTATATAATGTTTGATGTAACTGTTTTATACCACCAACCATTTCAAGAGATTTTGGTAGCATAGCATAAATACCCAAAATTATTATCAGGGCACAAAAAGTGTCTGTCCATGCAACTGCTTTCATTCCACCCGTAGCAGTAAAGATCATAAATAATATTGCTAATATCAAAATAGAAACATTTCTATTTAACCCAGTAATGTGCGACAATACAGCTGAGCTTCCTACTAATTGAGCACTTACAAAGAATATCATTGCTATGGAGATAAATATAGCTCCAATTAATGCATGTTTTGGTCCATATCTATCTTCAAGAAAATCTGACAGAGTTACCTTTCCGAATGTTCTAATTTTTTTAGCAAACCACGCACCACATATCAAGGTAGTAACAGCAGTACCTGCCCAATTCCACCAACCACCCCAACCAATTTCATAGTAATATCCTAGGTAACCTACAACCGAGACAGAACTAACGATAGTTGCAAAATAAGTTCCAGTAAGTGGTAAAACTCCTAGGGTTTTTCCTGCTATCATCCAATCTTCTTCATCCTGAATACTTCTAGATGCCAATAATCCTATCACTAAAAGCATAAGTAGAAAAGCGATAACTACTGCTATTTGAATATTCATATTACACCCCTTTATTTTTTATAATATCTGATCAAATAAATAATCATTGGTGATAAACATAAAGCTGCAAAAATTATCCACATTATTACTAAACTAATAGGAATCATTTTTTAACCTCCATAGTTGTTCGGTGTAACTAGCTCACCATAACCTTTATAATCTAAGTTTACTACCCCATTTTCCATAATAATGCTTCCTCTCACAATTGTGTATTTTGGAAATCCTTTTAATTCCCAACCATCGTATACAATTCCAATCTCTTTAGATTTACAATAGCTATTGTCTTTAGAAAACCTTTTCTTATGTTTCATATCAACAATCATAATATCTGCATCTGAACCTACCTCTATGACTCCCTTTTTGGGATAAATATCAAAAATCTTTGCAGGATTTGTACATAGTAATTCAATTGCCTTATTTAATGAGATTTTATTTTCAGTAACTGCATTTAAAACTAAAGGAACCCTTACTTCTAGCCCTGGAAATCCAGAAGGAGAATCGAAGATATTATTTTTCCCTGCTTCTTTTTCACTTAGGAGAAAGGGCCCGTGATCACTGCCTATATAATCTACACTACCATCATTTATATAATCCCAAATTTTATTCATTCTTTCCCTATCGCGAACTGGAGGATTACATTTTGCATATGGTCCGAATTTTATTATGTCGTCTTCACATAAAAACATATAATGAGGACATGTTTCAAGATATAATTCAACACCATCACTTTTAGCTCTCTTTACTAATTCCATAGCTTCAGGTGTAGATACATGGGCAAATGCTAATCGTGCACCTGTCTCTTTTGCAAACATTATGAGTTTGGCAATTGTCTCAATTTCCGCAATTGGTGGTCTCGATTCACAGTGAGCCAAATTATCAACTCTACCTTGAGCCTTTAATTGTTTTTCTTTTTCAACTATAATATCATTATTCTCAGC
>JAUNVD010000086.1:2427-3988 GCA_030537855.1 Tissierellia bacterium
TGAACAGTACATATAAGGTTCGTTTTAGCAACTTCCGTAAAACCTTTTATCATTTCTCCATCATTCGCCATAGTCAGGCCAACAAATTCTTTCTCTCTACCTGCTTGTGCCTTATGTAAAAAAGTTTTATATCCAACGATCCCTTCTTTAGCAATCTTCGTTATCTCTTCCGGAAACTCAGCACCTGCAGCACCAAAAAATGCATAGTCAACAAAACATTGAGGTTTTGCAACTTCAATTCTGTTTCTTAATATTTCAGGAGAATACTGTGGAGGGGATGAAATGGGATGTTCAAAAAATGTTGTTACACCACCTGCAGCTGCACATTTAGTTCCTGTTTCAAAAGTCTCCCTATCACTTCTCCCGGGATCTCTTATATGGACATGCGTATCAACGCTACCAGGAAGCACATATAAATCATCCGCTTCTATTATTTTTTTTGCCTTTATTTCTAGAGCATCAGAATCTTCAACAATTGCCCAAATTTTCCCATTTTTTATCAATACATCAGCTTCTATCAACGTGTCATTAGTAAAAACTTTTCCATTTTTTATGATTAGATCAATATTCATTTTTATAACCCCCATTATTAATTTCTTTAATTAAATTAATTAATAATTTATCACCTAATAAAATATCTTTCTCATCAGTTTTCTCTAATTTGTTATGGCTGATACCATCAATACTAGGCAAAAAAATCATTGATGCTGGGATTTTATGCCCAATTGCATTGGCATCATGTCCTGCCCCACTTGGCATTATTTCATATTTAATATTTTCTTTAATGCATATATGCTCAAGTAAATCCATAAGTTTCTTATCACATTTAGTAGATTTTTTTTCAACATACTTTTGTACTTTTAGATCGATTTTATAATTTACATTTACATAATGCTTAATATTTTCAACAAAGTCATCTATACTTGTTGTTTCCATATGTCTTACTTCTAGTATACATTTACAGTATCCAGGTATTACATTTACAGATCCAGGACTTATAGAAATTTCTCCCACCGTAGCAACCAATCTATTAGTTTGTGCTTTCGCATATTCGTGAATATAAGTTATAACTTTTGACATTTTATACAATGCGTCATCTCGATGTGTCATTATAGTAGTTCCTGAATGATTGGCTTCCCCATTGACTTCCAAAATAAACCTTGAAATTCCAACTATTCCAGAGACAATGCCTATAGGTATTTGCTTATTGTGCAAAAGATTACCTTGTTCAATATGGGGCTCTATGTAACAAAGATATTTTTTATTATCAACATATGCATCTAAAATATCTTTTTTTGTTAACTTAACACTTTTTAAATCTTCCAATGATAGTTTTTCTACTGGTATCAAACCCATCATTGCACGACTGCCAAATGTTCCACCCATAGCCCCCCCTTCTTCCGCATTAAAACCAATTACTTCTATATTATAATTGAATTTAATGTTCTGATCTAATAGTCCTTTTAAACAGTTGACCCCCATGGAAAAGCCCAAAGCACCATCATATAAACCTCCCTCAGGAACTGTATCTAAATGAGACCCCATCAATATTGTTTTTTTA
>JAUNVD010000027.1 GCA_030537855.1 Tissierellia bacterium
CGCCTTGCCAAGGCGAGGGTCGCGAGTTCGAATCTCGTCTTCCGCTCCATTTTGTACCATTAGCTCAGCTGGATAGAGCGTCTGGCTACGGACCAGAAGGTCAGGGGTTCGAATCCTCTATGGTACACCAATAAGTTATTAATATTAAATGAAACCTTGTAGACTAAGAGTTTACAAGGTTTTTCATTTTCCTATAATAAATGATTCTATAATTCTTGCTGGGGATCGAAAAGGTTCTTTGTGAACTGGGGTCAGTTTAGTTTCGTTCTAGAAGGTTCTTTTTATCTTCTATTAAAGTTTGTTTTCATATGGTTTAAATAAATGGAAGGCAATACTCTTTGTATAGGTAAGTGAGATAATGAGATGCTATAGTACATCCTATACCAAGTCCTATAAAGACAAATGCCCGAATCAATTTTTCTTTTCGGGTTAAACCTATGACTAATAGTATGATTCCTATTGAAAAACTGACGATATCAATTATGAAAAATATTCTTCTTAGTTATTTATATCTCTTTTATATGTAATATTATTTTAGATACTTCATTTTTCTGTGTCAAAATAATTGTTTAATGTGGAAGAAATCGATCTTCAAAAATAGTTAGTTAAATGTTATATCAGTGAAAATCAAGGGTAATTAGATGGATTAAGATATATTACTATATTATCAATTCGTTTACAAGTATATAAAGAGTGGATCACTTTATTGTTTTACTATTCATGTTCATAATTACCTAGTATACTATGATAATTTGACAAGATTCCTTTATTCATATTATAATGAAGGGTAAGTTTTCAATGAAAGTAGGTGAAGATATGAAGATGATTGCCTTTGATTTTGATGGCACTTTAATGGATTCTATGGGTATGTGGCGAAATTTAACGAAGAATTTTTTAAAGTCTAAAGGTGTGGAATTTTCAGAGGAAATTGCACAAACTTTAACTACAGTTAGTTTAGCGGAATACTGTACCAATGTTTTAAAGATTCCTCTTACGGAAGAGGATGTGTTCCATCAACTTGGAGAAATTATTCTACAACAATATATGTATGAGTTACAGTTAAAGCCAGGAGCCATTTCTGTGTTAGAGGGCTTAAAGGATATGGGAATTCCTCTTTGTTTAGCTACGGCAACTAGAGATGAATTTGTTTTACCTACTTTAGATCATTTAAATCTTCGTAAGTATTTTTCTTTTGTTCAAACTGGACAAAATAGTGGTTATCGAAAGAACAATCCTATGTTTTACAAAGTTCTTGCGAAACGTTCTTCTGTGGAACCAAAAGATTTACTCTTGGTAGATGATGCTGTTTATGCTTTAGATGCGGCGAAGGATGCAGGTCTTCAAACTTTGGCTATTTATGATAAACATTCAGATGAGTCATGGGCTTTAGGAGAATATAAAAAGCATAAAGCTATTGAACATTTATCACAAGTGGTGGAACAGGTGGGAGGTATTGGATGATTGGTTTTATTTTCCGTCGTGTTATACTCCATTTTATTCTTGGATTTTTTGTATTTGCCTATATAAGGAATCAATGGTTTGGAAAGTATAAGAAAAAATCTTCTCGAAATAGAGAGTTATTACTTTGTCTTTTTGCTGCTTTTTTATGGACGGCTATCGTTCAGTTGTGGACACCAAATTATATTTTAGGAAAAAGTGGGTTGAATATAGGGGAAGCTCATAAAGATTTTTTAGGTACTTTTAAAGACCGTGTTGGAGAATTATGGGGTATAAATTTAATTCCTTTCCGAACGATTCGAAACTACCATAACTATGTTTCAGGTTTTGTGGCATGGGCTAATTTATGGGGAAATATTATTTTATTTATTCCTTATGGTTTTGGTCTTCCTCTTTTTTGGAGAAAGTTTCGCTCTTTTAAGAAAGTATTGGGAACATTATTTTTATCTTGCTTTGTAATTGAGTTTATTCAATTTTTTGTAGGACGTTCTGTGGATATTGATGATGTACTGCTAAATATGTTAGGTGGTTGTATCGGTTTTTTCCTATGGTATTATTTATACCGGAAGAATCCAAGGATACTGAAATTCCAACGTTAAGTTTTCAAGAACTTGACAAAAAGGTTCTTTTATTGTACTATTACTTTGCAAGTTATGGGGACGAAACTGGTTTCGACGGGGATTTGGAATTTGTAGTAGCAAGCCGTTGTTGATCCTTCAACGTTAAAAAGATCAAAAACAATAAACGATAATAATAATTACGCGTTAGCAGCATAAATTAGCTGCTCATCTCCTTTAAGAATCCCACAGCTTTTAGAGAGGTGTCAATTTCGTGGGGAACCGCATACGGCTAAGCTTTGCACCGTAGACGGAATCTATGAAGCTACCTTTTTAGGAAGTCTCGTTATTCAGACTCCTATTGAGGGAATAAATAAAGAATAACTGAGCTTGGAGAAACTACTTTGGAAAGATTCTCGGACGCGAGTTCGACTCTCGCCGTCTCCACCATTTACTCCTTTTATTTACTTGGATCAGTTAGAAAGAGGTTTCTATCTTCTTTTTCCTTTGTAAAAGGAATGGAAGATTTGTATTGATTTCTTAGGTGAAAAATTATTTTAAAATATTTTTAATTTTTTGCTTTAAACCCTTGACAAGTAAATTTATAGTGAGTATAATAAAGAAGATTGACATCGGGGTGTAGCGCAGTTTGGTAGCGCACGTGGTTTGGGACCATGGGGCCGGGGGTTCAAATCCTCTCACCCCGACCAATCTTTTTTTGTTTACGGGGTGTAGCGCAGTTTGGTAGCGCACATGCTTCGGGAGCATGGGGCCGGAGGTTCAAATCCTCTCACTCCGACCAGATATGATATGTTTCAAAGATCCTTAGGGTCTTTTTTTTTACATTTTATTCTTATCTTATAATCAATAATTTTTCCTTTTTTTATCACTAATATGATATTATTAATAGGAGTATGAAAGATTAAGGAGGATTTTTATGACAAAAGCTATTGAAAGGTATCCGGGGATTTTTCACCGTGAAATTCCATTAAAGGGCAATCCTTTAAAGGCAATTAATATTTATATTGTTAAAACTCCGGAACGAAATATGATTGTTGATACAGGGTTTAATACTCCTGAAATTATTGAGGAAATGAAGGACTATATTGAGGAGTTAGATTTAGACTTAGATAAAACGATTTTGTTTTTAACTCATTTACATTCAGATCATACTGGTTTGGCTACTTGGTTTGATGAGCAAGGTATTCCAATCTATATGTCAAAGGTAGATGGAGAGATGGTTCGAAAAATGCGTTTAAAGGAAGGTCCTCACTGGCAAGGAATGATAGAAAATGCACTTGCCCAAGGTTTAGCTGAAGATAACTTAGATATTGAGGATCATCCAGGTTTCCGTTTTCGTCCTCGAAAAGCTTTTGATTATACAGGAATGGAGCCAGGAGAGGTATTAAAAGTAGGAGATTTTAATTTTGAAATCTTAGATGAGGAAGGTCATACTCCAGGAATGGTAGGACTATATGAAAGGGATAAGAAAATTCTCTTTTGTGGGGATCATCTTCTAGCGAAAATCACTCCTAATATAACTCATTGGGGGTTTGAATACGGGGATTCTTTAGGTATTTATTTAAAGAATATTGAAAAATTAAAGGATTTAGATATTAAGTATCTCTTTAGTTCTCATCGTCAGTTAATTGAGGATATTCCAGCTAGGATTGAGGAATTGAAGGCACATCATAATAAACGTTTAGATGAAGCTCGTGCTATATTGGCTCGAGAAGGGGAAGCTACTGTTCGTACGGTAACAAAGGATCTTCAATGGGATATTTCTGCAAAAAACTGGGATGAATTCCCTAAGTCACAGAAATGGTTTGCCGCTGGTGAAGGACAAGCTCATTTAGAACATTTACGTGCTTTAGGAGAAGCTGATTTTCGAAAAGACGAACATGGGGTTATGTATTATTTTTTAAAAAAATAGGTAGTAACTTGTCTAAATACGTAAAATTTTGATATAATAATTACGTAAAGTATAAGATTCCTTATATAGTAATTCATGTAAATGGGGATGTACATGAAGGGGAGAAGAAAAGTAATGGAGGGCATTTATGGGTTTAATTGAAGATTTAAAAGAACAGGTACAGGTACAAAGACCTACTATTGTCTTCCCTGAAGGGGAAGATGAGAGGATTCTAGGTGCAGCTGTACGTCTACGTAATGAAAGAATTATTCAGCCAATTGTTTTAGGAAAGTTAGATGAGATTAAAAGAACGGCAACAAGGAAAAATTTAGATATTCGTGATTTAATTATTATTGAACCAGAAAATTATGATGATATCGATACTTTAGTTGAAGCATTTGTAGAAAGACGTAAGGGTAAGGTGAATCAAGAAGAAGCTTTAGAAATTTTAAAGGATCCAAATTATTTTGGAACTTTATTGGTCTATACAAATCGTGCTGCTGGAATGGTTTCTGGCGCAATTCATACTACTGGTGCTACTGTAAAACCAGCATTACAAATTATTAAAACGAAGCCTGGATTTAAACGAACTTCTGGACTCTTTATATTGGTTCGTGGTGGAGAGAGATACCTAATGGCAGATTGTGCTATTAATATTGATTTAGATGCGGAAGGTTTAGCAGAGGTTGCGATTCTTTCAGATATGACAGGAAAACAATTTGGATTTGAACCTAAAATTGCTATGTTAAGTTTCTCCACAAAGGGTAGTGCTGCATCTGATGAGGTAGATAAGGTTGCTGAGGCTACAAGGATTGCTTTGGAACGAGAGCCAGGTTTAGCTTTAGATGGAGAGTTACAATTTGACGCAGCTTTTGTCCCCACTGTTGCTAGTAAAAAGGCTCCTGATAGTAAAGTAGCAGGTTATGCAAATACTTTTATATTCCCGAACTTAGCTTCTGGTAATATAGGGTATAAAATAGCCCAAAGACTTGGAGGTTTTGAAGCCATTGGTCCAGTGTTACAAGGATTGAATATGCCGGTCAATGACTTATCTAGAGGTTGTAATGAGGATGAAGTATATGCCTTATCCGTTATAACTGCAGCACAGGCTGTATTATAAATGAAGGAATGGAGGTTCTTATAAAGGACCTCCTTTTTTATTTTAGGTGGTTTATGGAAAAAAGATTACGAAAAATTCTTAGTGAATATGGAAAGCTTGCCATTGGTTATTCTGGAGGAGTGGACTCTGCTTATTTAATGGATGTTGGAACGGAAACTCTTGGAAAAGATAATATTCTTGGGGTCTTTTTTTTCTCTGAGTTTCAAACTCCTGAAGAAAAAGAGGATGCTTTAGCACTAGGTCTTGAAAGAAATTGGAATATTGAAGTTATTGAAGACTCTGTAATCGAAGGTTTGATTCAAGAGAATCCTCCTAATCGCTGTTACTATTGTAAAAAGAAAATCTTTCAAAGGATATATGATAAAAGTTTGGAGCTTGGATTTACAACAGTAGCTGATGGAACGAATGGTTCTGATATTTTTGAAGACCGACCTGGTCGTGTTGCTCTAAAGGAATTAGGAGTTGTAAGTCCTTTGTTAGAAGTAGGTATGACAAAGAATGATATTCGTCATTTTGCAAAGCTACGGAACTTGAAACCTTGGAATCGACCAAGTAATTCCTGTTTAGCTACTAGAATTCCTAGTAATCAGGAAATTAATCGGGAAGATTTATTTAGAATTTACCAAGGAGAGAAATTTTTAAAATCTTTAGGATTTCAGTTGTTCCGATTACGGAATCATGGTGAGCTTGCTAGAATTATGTTTTCAAAAAATGATTGGAAGCTATTTTTAGCTATGGATAAAAAAGAAATTAAGGACGGATTATCTAAATTTGGGTTCACATTTATCACTGTGGACATAAATGAATATGGAGAGTAAAATGGAATTATTTTTTGATTGTTATGCAGGTATATCTGGAAATATGTTCCTAGGAGCGTTGCTGGATTTAGGTCTTCCCTTTTCTTATCTGGAAAATGAATTAAAAAAGCTTTCTTTATCAGGCTATGAATTAATATATGAGAAGGTAAAGAAATCAGAAATAACAGGAACTTATTTTAATGTAATCTCTAAGGAAGGGCATCATCATCGTGGAATAAATGATATCTATAAGATACTAGATTCTTCTACTCTTTCAGAGGAAGTGATTAGTCTTACTAAGGAGTTTTTTCAAGTTATTGGACAGGGGGAAGCAAAGGTTCATGGAACCACTATAGACAAGGTACATTTTCATGAAGTGGGAGCTGTAGATTCGATCATAGATTTTGTAGGTGCTGCTATTGGATTAGAATATTTTCAATTTCCTAAGGTCTATTTTTCACCTCTTTCTGTAGGTGGGGGATATGTGAAAGGAGCTCATGGAACCTTACCTGTTCCAGCTCCTGCTACTGCTGAAATTTTAAGTATGGGACAAATTCCTTGGAAGCCGGGACCTGTAGATTTTGAGCTAGTCACTCCTACTGGTGCTACGATTGTTTATGTACTAGGACAGGGAAACCTTGATATCATAACTGGAACAAAAGTAGGATATGGTGCAGGGTCTTTAGATTTGGAAATTCCTAATTTATTACGTGTTGTAAAACTGGAAAAAGAGGAAGGACAATCTTTAGTAGAAGTAAACTTCGATGATATGACAGGAGAGGAATTAGGAGCTCTAACTGAAAAATTATGGGCAGAAAACCCAAGGGATGTTTTCTGGACTCCTATTTTTATGAAAAAACAACGGCCAGGATATCAGTGTTCGATTTTATGTGAAACAAAGGATCTTAATACATTTAAGGAACTTTTATTTACCCATTCTACCACATTAGGGATACGAATTTTACCTGTTGAAAAGGTAGAATGTGCTAGAAGTTTTTCTAAAATCCCTTGGAAAGAGAATATGGTAACTATCAAGAATGGAGATTATAAAGGTTGTAAAAAAACATCTGTGGAATTTGATGATATAAAAGCTCTTTCTGATCGTTTAGGCATACCATTGTACCAAATTCGAAGATTGATTGAGGGAAAAGCCTGGGATGACTTTTCCACATTAGGAGAATAGTGTATAATAGTAAAATAAGTTAAAAATCAAGGGAGATAGTCTATCCTTTGGCGGTCTACCCTTGATTTTTTATTAGAGAAAGGAGTTTTTATGGAAGAAATTACAGTTTTATCGGCAATGATACTATATTTGATCATTACTATTGGGATAGGATTTGCCTATGCAAAGACTGCCAATGAAAATTCAGATAATTACTTTCTTGGTGGACGAAGCCTAGGTCCTTTTGTTACAGCAATGTCTGCAGAAGCTAGCGATATGTCTGGTTGGCTATTAATGGGTCTTCCAGGAGTAGCTTATTTTGTTGGCTTGGCGGATGCTTTTTGGACAGCTCTAGGTCTTGGGGTAGGGACTTATTTAAATTGGCTTTTGACAGCAAAAAGATTACGTATTTACTCCCATGTTGCAGAGGACAGTATTACTATTCCTGATTATTTTTCAAAGCGTTTTCAAGAAGATAGTCCTAGAATTATGACAATTTGTGCACTTTTTATTTTAATATTTTTTACTGTGTATGCTTCTTCTTGTTTTGTAACAGTTGGAAAGTTATTTAGTTCTATTTTTGGATTTCACTATCAAACAATGATGATTATAGGTGCGATTTTTGTGGTGGTTTACACTTATATGGGTGGATTTCTTGCTGAATCTGTATCTGACTTTATGCAATCTATTGTAATGATTATCGCTTTAGCTTGTACCGTGATTTTTGGTGTTCAAGCAGCAGGTGGATTTGGGGTTGTACTGGAAAATATTAAGAGTTTTCCAGGATTTTTAGAATTTTTTCAAATCAGCTCTCCTGTTATGGAAAATGGAGTTCAAAGTGTTGTTAATGGAGTTCCACAATTTGGTGAGGCAAAGGCTTATGGATTTTTAACCATTGTATCTACATTAAGTTGGGGTCTTGGGTATTTTGGAGTACCTCAAGTACTTCTTCGATTCATGGCTATCCGTCATGCGAAGGAAATCACTTTATCTAGAAGAATTGCAACGGTTTGGGTTTTAATTTCTTTGTTTATTGCTGTATGGATTGGTTTAATCGGTCGCTATTTATTTCCTACAGAGCTTTTAACAGCAAGTGACTCTGAATCTATTTTCATCCATATGGCGAATATGTTAATGCCTGCCTTTGTAGCTGGAATTATGATGGCTGGAATCTTGGCAGCGACAATGTCTTCTTCAGATTCCTATTTATTAATCGCCTCTTCTGCTTTTGCAAAAAACCTTTATCAAGGGATATTCCGTAGAGAAGCAAGAGATTTTGAAGTACTACGTGTTTCTAAGATTACCTTAACGGTGATTGCTATTATTGCAGTTGTCTTGGCTTTAGATGAAAATTCTGTTATTTTCCAGATTGTATCCTTTGCATGGGCTGGTTTTGGAGCAACTTTTGGTCCTATTATGATCATTTCTCTCTTTTGGAGAGAAGCTACCAAAGAAGGTGCCTTTGCTGGAATTATTACTGGTGGTGTAATGGTTTTTGTTTGGAAACTATTACTAAAGCCTCTTGGAGGGATTTTTGGTATTTATGAATTACTACCTGCATTTTTACTTTCGTTAATTGTTATTGTTGTAGTAAGTAAAGTAACCCCAAAAGACCCGAAAGTCTTAGCACAATTTGATGAATATCAAAGGGAAGTAAAAGCCCATTTGGATTTTTAAATAGAGACTCGATGGAAACATCGGGTTTTTATTTATAGATAAGGGGGAATTTATGTCAAAGTTTTATTATGCAGTACAAAAAGGAAAAAATCCTGGAATTTATACATCATGGAAAGAATGTGAAGAAAATATAAAGGGAGTTTCCGGTGCTATTTATAAAAAATTTAAAGTAAGGGAAGAAGCGGAAAAATTCCTAAAAGGAGATGGGTACCAAGTTTTAAACGAAACAAAGGAAGAAGAGTTTTTTCTCCATCCTCCACTGGGAGAAATGGTTGCATATGTAGATGGGTCCTATTGTTCTGAAGATCAATCCTACAGTTTTGGTGCATTATTATTTCATAATGGTAAGAAAGAAGAATATGCTAAAAGATATTATGATGATGACCATAGAGATATGAGAAATGTTGCTGGAGAACTAAAAGGTGCGATGATGGCAATGTATCGTGCGAAACAATTAAATCTTTCCAAGTTAGTATTACATTTTGATTATATGGGGATTGAAAAATGGGCAAAAGGTGATTGGAAGAGGAATCAACCGGGTACCATTGCTTATAAGGAATATTACGACAGCATTTCTCCTTTCTTGGAAGTAGAGTTTGTAAAGGTAAAAGCTCATACAGGAGATCCAGGAAATGAACGAGCGGATCAGTTAGCAAAAGAGGTGAAATAATGAAACAGGAATATATGCTTATAATTTTAATATTATTACTTGCTTTTTACATTATATCCTCCAAGCCTCCAAAGGGAGTGGAAAAAATTGGTGTAGAAAAGTTAAAGGAATTAAAACAATCTGGAGGGATTATTTTAGATGTAAGGACTCCAGAGGAATATCAATCTGGTCATATCCCAGGAAGTAAGAATCATCCACTTGGTGGGAATTCCTTTTTTGCAGGACTTCCTAAGGATAAGACGAAACCTTTGATTGTCTATTGTAGAAGTGGAAAACGAGCAGTTACTGCTGAAAAGCAACTTTTGAAAAGAGGATATAAAAATATATACCATTTTGGATCCGTTGGTAAATGGACGGAAGGGTATGAATGAAATCGAATAAGGATTTTCCTTATTCGATTTTTTCATAAGGAATACCATTGGTTTCTAATAATTCTACAGCATAAGGATCTACTCGATAGTCTGTTTGATAATATATTTTAGAAATCCCTGCTTGGATCAAAGCCTTTGTACAGTTTAAACAAGGAAAATGGGTGATATAAGCTCTACAGTCTTTGACGGAAATACCTTCTTTGGCACAATAAAGAAGGGCATTGATTTCTGCATGTATCGTTGCAATACAATGGCCATCTCGCATGGTATGGCCTACTTCTAGGCAATGAGGATTCCCTGCCACAGAACCATTATAACCTGTGGATACAATACGATTGTCTTTATTTACTAAAACACAACCAACAAAAGCACGGTCACAGGTAGAACGGGAAGCGACCATTTCTGTTATTTCCATAAAATATTCATTCCAAGATTTTCGCATAATTCCTCCTTTATATCGATGTGTATGTTCCTAAAAATTAAATCGAAGCTCTTTCTTTGTTCTGTATTATACCATGGATACTGTAATTCTTGAAAGATATATTGATTATGGAATTTACATATCCTTATCTTGTAACTTATCTGAAGAAAGCATATAATAAATAGGGTAAGGAGGTAAGAAATGGGAAAAACACTACAAGAATTTAAGGAATTTATAGCAAAAGGTAATGTATTGGATATGGCAGTTGGGGTTATTATCGGAGGAGCTTTTGGAAAAATTGTAGCTTCTTTAGTTAATGATATTCTTATGCCAGTGATTGGGCTAGCCCTTGGTGGAATTGATTTTTCGAATTTATTTGTTTCATTAGACGGAAATAAATACGAAACATTTGCAGAAGCCCAAGAAGCTGGAGGAGCCGTACTAGCTTATGGTAATTTTATTCAAAATGTTATTGACTTTTTAATTATTGCATTTGTAATATTTTTATTTGTGAAAAAAGTTATGGCAATTACTTCCAAATTTAAAAAAGAAAAACCAGCAGACCCAACAACAAAAGAATGTATGTATTGTAAGACGGAGATTCCTTTGGAAGCAACTCGTTGTCCAGCATGTACTAGTGAATTATCATAAAGAAAGTATCCTGTTTTCACAGGATGCTTTTTTACGTGTATTTAATCTTCTTTCGGGTATCTATATATTAACTTCCAAAAGGAGGATTAGGATGAAAGAAGAACGAATCTTTAATATATTTCATGGACGATATGCAAAACCATTAGGATTAAAAGATGTGTTTTCAGTTTTACTCCCCCTTATTCAAGTAGAAGGAGAATTATGTATCTTATATGAAAAAAGAGCTGAATCATTAAGAAGTCAGCCTAATGAAATTTCTTTTCCTGGAGGGAAAATTGAACCAGGAGAAAGTCCTAAAGAAGCTGCTATTCGTGAAACTATGGAAGAGTTATGTATAGACCAAGAGCATATTCAAATATTAGGGGAAATGGATTATCTTCCTGGACGAGATGGAAGAAATATTCGTTGTTATGTGGGAAGATTAATTAATATAGAATTAGAAGAAATAAAACCAAATCCTGGAGAAGTAGGTCAAATATTTGCTGTACCATTGGAATTTTTTTGGAACAAAGAGCCAGATGAATATTCCCTAAAACTTTCTGTAGATCATAGTGACGATTTTCCCTATGAGTTGATTCCTGGAGGGAAGGACTATGATTGGAAAAAATCAATAGACACGGTTTATTTTTATGATTACAAAAAATGGATTATATGGGGATTTACCGCAAAGATGACCAAAGGATTTATTGATATTTTAAAGGGGAAAAAGTAACAAAAAGGTTACAGCATAAATTGTAATTAAATTGTAATATAACTCTTGAAAGAGAGAATATAACCTGTTTCTAAAATAGTTTTATTATAGAAACAATACTTTCCTTTACAATTGTAAATCAAATAAAATGGCTAATTATAGCCATTTTTTATATTACAAAAGAGTTCTGATAACATCACATTCTATTTGACAAAGCTTTTATATCTCCTATATACTGGTAAAGGATTTTACAAAAGTTACAAACTAGTAACAAAAAAGAAAAAATTGTAACGATTAAAATCTTTTTTTATATAGGAGGGGACTTTATTACATGGAGTTTAAATTTATAAAGAAGAAAGCTACTGTATTTCTCTTAGGCGGAATATTATTAAGTTCAGGTTTAACCACAGGATTTCAATCGTATTTAGGAAATGACATTATTTTTTCACATCATGGGATAGCTTCAAAAATTACAACCTATTCTTTAACGGTTGGAGATTTATTAAAATCTGAAGGTATTGTATTACAAAAAGGTGAAATAGTAAAACCAGGAATCAATGAAAAGATTACTGAAGACATGGAAGTAAAAGTGTTAAAACCTGAGAATCGTAAGATTACAATTGATGGAATTACCAAAGATTATATGGTAGCTGGTGAAACAACAGAAGAAATTTTACGTCAAGCGAATATTACATTAAAGGATAATGAAACAGTAGTTCCAGCTTTGGATAAAAAGGTAAAAAAAGATGAAGTGATAGTGATAACTAGAAATGCTGGTACTATTACAGAAAATACCCGTGAGATTCCATTTAATACTATTACAAAAAAAGATGATTCTTTATATATAGGACAAGAAAAAGTGATCCAAGAAGGGCGAAATGGATTGGTGAAAGAAACTATTGAGCAACAAAAAGTAGATGGACAAGTGGTTTCATCGATTGTTATTGGAACGGAAATAGTGAAAGAGCCGGTTAATAAAATCATAGCCCAAGGTACAAAAGAACAAGAGAATATGATACAAGGGAAAAAATATATTAAGAAGATTACTATGGAAGCCACTGCATATGACCCAACTGCAGGTTCTAAAACTGCAATGGGAACGAGGGCAAGAGTAGGAGCTGTAGCAGTAGATCCTAGAGTGATTCCATTGGGAACCAAACTTTATATTGAAAGTACAGATGGTTTTCCAACGTATGGTTTTGCTGTAGCAGAAGATACAGGTGGAGCTATTAAAGGTAATCGTATAGATTTATTCTACAATACCAACCGAGAAGCAAATCGTTTTGGTCGTAGAAATGTAACGGTCTATGTTTTAGCAGAATAAATTTGAGGGCGAAAGCCCTCTTTTTTAAATATAATGGATGTTTACTTAGGTTGAATTAGAAAAAGAAAGATGTTATAATAAAAGCAGATATTTTTTTGTCTTTTAAAGACAAAGAAGGTCAAAAAGGATGTGAACATATGGCTAGACTTAGTAATATTATAGAACAATATATTAATTCTCTCTTGGAAGAACAGGGAGGTACAGTTATTATACAAAGAAATGTTTTAGCTGAGCATTTTTCTTGTGCACCATCACAAATTAACTATGTATTAACTACAAGGTTTACTCCATATAAAGGGTATTTTGTAGAAAGTCGTCGTGGTGGTGGTGGCTATATTCGAATTCTTCAAGTGGAAGTAGGTGAAGCAGAGGAATTATTACCAATGCTTTTAGAAGAGGTAGGGGATTCCATTACTTCACATAAGGCAAGGGATATTATTATAAGTTTATTGGATCTTGAAAAGATATCTTCAAGAGAAGCAGAAATTATTACTTTGGCTTGTTCTGATCGTTCCCTGTCCAATGAAGGTTCAGAGAAAAATGTACTACGTGCAAATATTTTGAAAAATATTTTATTATTTATTTTACAATGAGAGGTGAGTTCCTATGCTATGTGAAAATTGTGGACTTCGAAAAGCAGTAATATCATATGCAAAAATAGAAGAGGATTCTCATATCGAGGTTCATCTTTGCCAAGAATGTATGGAAAAGAAATTAAGGGAAGATTTACACAATGGCAGTTATTATGAAGATGGTGTGGCTAGTTTGATTGAAAACATGCTCCAGTTTTTCAATGTAGGAATGTCAAGATCTCGTGATCTTATTTGTTCTCATTGTGGAACTTCTTGGCTTGATTTTCGTAAGGTAGGAAAACTTGGATGTGAAAATTGTTATAAAGAATTTGAGACTGAATTATATCAGCTCATTGAAAATATGCAAGGAAGCACAACCCATAAGGGAAAAATTGCTAAAAACGCTGACCCAATTGTTTTTCAAGAAAGAGAATTAGAAGATTTAAGATACGAATTAGAAAAAGCTGTAGAGAGTGAAGAGTATGAAAAAGCCGCAGTGCTACGAGATAAAATCAATGATATGTTAAATTTATCGGAAACTGAGGAGGAGTAATATGGAAGGACAAGATTTAATCTTGAAGAGTCGTGTAAGACTTGTAAGAAATATCCATGGACATTCTTTTCCTGATCAGTGTAATTTAGAAGAAGGGGACCGAATTACTGAAAAGATTTTAGAAGCAATGAAACATGAAAAGGAACCTTATACTTATTATCGTTTAAGGGATTTGGATTATTTAAAACAACTTTATTTTATGGAAAATCAATGGATTAGTATCGGTTCTATTTCTCAAATAGAGAAATCCTCCTTTTTCTTAAGTGATGATGAAAAGATTAGTATTATGATTGGGGAGGAGGATCATTTACGTTTACAATGTATGGATTTTGGTCTTTCTTTAACAGATTGTTACTATCGATTGTCATCTTTAGAGGAAAGATTAGATGAATCATTAGGTTTTGCCTTTGATCGTAGACTAGGTTTTTTAACAGCTTGTCCATCTAATTTAGGTACTGGATTAAAAGCTTCAGTTCAAATACATTTACCTGCGTTAGAACATGATGGGATGTCTCCTATTTATCGTTCTTTGTCAAAAATGGGGTTTGAAATCCGTGAACTTTATGGGACGAATGTAAAACCCCTTGGGTCTATATACGAAATTTCCAATGAAAAAACTTTAGGGAATCGTGAAGAACATTATTTGTCACGATTGGAAAAGATAGCCTTAGAATTGGTACAAATGGAAATGGAAAAAAGAAAAAACCTATATTTTGAACAAAGGGTAGAATTGGAAGATATGGTGTACCGTGCCTTTGGAACTTTAAGATATAGTAAAAAGATTTCTTACGAGGAAGCTATGGATTGTCTTTCTATGATTAAACTTGGAACAGATTTAAGTTTATTAAAACCAAAAAAGGCTATTAATATTTATACAGAAATGAATAAAATACAAAATGCAACATTACAAAAAGATGTAGATTATCTGTTAAAGGAAGAAGAAAAGCAAGAATATCGAGCGAAATATTTAAATAGATTGTTAAAGGAGGTATATTAATGGGAATGTTTGGTCGATTTACCGAAAAAAGTCAAAAGGCCATTCTTTTTGCTCAAAACGAAGCAAAGGATCAAGGCCATAACTATATAGGCTCAGAACATCTCCTCCTTGGAATTATAAAAGAAGGTACAGGTGGAGCAGCATCGATTCTAGGTCAGCTAGGGTTAAATTATGAAAAGGTGAAAAATGCGTCTTTAGAAATAGTAACAAAGGGGACGAGTCCTACTACTTCTATTAATTATACACCAAGGACAAAAAAGATTTTTGAGTTATCTTTTGAAGCAGCAAGGGAACTAGGACATAATTATGTGGGGACAGAACATCTTCTTCTTGGAATTTTACGAGAAGGACAAGGAGTTGCGGTTCTAATTTTAAGAAATTTAGGAATTGACGCCCATCAGTTAGAAATTAGTATTCGTAAGGCTATTCAAAGAGCGGAAACTGTTCAAGGACATCCTCAAGGAATGGTTGGTAATCAACAAGAAGAAAGGGCTCTTGATAAATATGGAATTGATTTGATTCGAAAAGCAAAAGATGGAAAGATTGATCCTGTTATAGGTCGAACAGAAGAGATTGAAAGAATCATCCAAGTACTAAGTCGTCGAACGAAAAATAATCCTGTTCTTATTGGTGAACCTGGGGTGGGAAAAACTGCTATTGCAGAAGGACTTGCTCAAAGGATTGTAGAAGGTCGTGTTCCTGAAATCATAAAGGATCGTAAAATTTTTACAGTAGATGTTTCTTCTATGATTGCAGGGGCAAAGTATCGTGGTGATTTTGAGGAACGATTAAAATCTCTATTAAAAGAAGTAGAAGAAGCAGAAGATATTATTCTCTTTATTGATGAATTACATGTTCTTATGGGAGCAGGGGCAGCGGAAGGTGCCATGGACGCCTCTAATATTTTGAAGCCTGTATTAACAAAGGGTCAAATTCAAATGATTGGAGCTACAACTATTGATGAATATCGAAAACATATTGAAAAAGACTCTGCTTTTGAACGTCGATTAATGCCTATTTTAGTAGAGGAACCAAGTGTAAAAGACTCGATTGAGATTTTAGAAGGGCTACGAGACAAATATGAGGCCCATCACGGGGTAAAGATCACAGATGAAGCTATTAAAGCTGCTGTAGAACTTTCCCATCGTTATATTAATGATAGATTCTTACCTGACAAAGCGGTGGATGTTATTGATGAAGCGGCTTCTAAGTTAAGAGTCCGATCTTATGAATCTCCAAAGTCATTAAAAAACTTGGAACTTCGTTTGGAAGAATTGGAAAAGGAAAAGGAAGCTTCTGTAGACTCCCAAGATTTTGAGCGAGCAGCTAAGATTCGTGATGAAGAAAAGAAAACTCGAAAACAATTGGAAGAGGATTATGCTGCTTGGAAACGTGAAAATAATAAAAAAAATATGGTCGTGGACCACGAAGAAATTGCAGAGATTATTTCTGATTGGAGTGGAGTTCCTGTAACAAAAATGGATTCCGATGAATCTCAAAAGCTTTTAACTTTAGAAGATGATTTAAATAAGGTGGTAATTGGACAACAACAAGCAGTTAAGTCTATTACAAAATCTGTAAAACGTGCAAGAGTGGGGTTAAAGGATAAAAACAAGCCAATTGGTAGCTTTATCTTTGTCGGTCCAACAGGTGTAGGGAAGACGTATTTGGCAAAACAACTTTCTGAATTATTATTTGGTGGAAAGGATATGATGATTCGTCTAGACATGAGTGAATATATGGAAAAACATTCTGTATCTCGTTTAGTCGGGTCACCTCCAGGATATGTAGGCTATGAAGAAGGAGGTCAATTAACAGAGGCTGTTCGTACGAAACCATATTCTGTTATTTTATTTGATGAAATAGAAAAGGCCCATCCTGATGTTTTCAATATGCTACTACAAATTTTAGACGAAGGTCATCTAACAGATTCCCAAGGACGATTAGTAGATTTTAAAAATACAGTAATTATTATGACCTCAAATGCTGGAGCTACTTTGCTAAAACGTCAAAACACCTTAGGTTTTGGGTTAGGAGACAATGATTCTGCAGAACATGATAAAATGACGGAAACTATTATGGAAGAATTAAAACGAACTTTTCGTCCTGAATTTTTAAATCGTGTAGATGAAATCATTGTGTTTAAAGAACTGAAAGAAGCACAGATTCGTGATATTGTGGCGATTATGTTAGATGAATTAAAAGATAGATTGGAAGAAGTGGATATTCACGTTCATTTTGAACCAGAGGTGATTCCTTTTATTGGAGAAGCTGGGTTTGATGCTGATTATGGAGCAAGGCCGTTAGAACGTGCTATTCGAAAGAAAATTGAAGATCCTCTATCTGATGAAATTCTAATGGGAAATTTAAATAAGTTTGAAGAAATAGATATCTCTGTGGACAAGGATAAAATAGCCTTCTCTAGAAAGGAGAGAGAGTGTGAAGAAAACCTTGCATTATGAATGTTCTGAATGTGGGTACCAATCAGCAGGATATTTAGGGAAATGTCCTTCTTGTGGAATGTGGGGTACCATTGATGAAAAGGTAATTACTTCCAAATCTTCTTCTAAAAAAAGAAAGGGGAAGGAAGGGGTACTATTAAATAAAATAAAGAATCGAAAAGAAACTAGAATCCAAACACAAATAGATGAATTTAACCGAGTGATGGGAGGAGGAATCGTCCCAGACTCGGTATCTATTTTAACGGCTAAACCTGGTGCTGGGAAAAGTACTTTATTATTACAAGTAGCCAATGATTTTTCAGTACAGGGGAAAAAAGTTCTTTATCTTTCTGGAGAGGAATCAGAAAGTCAAATTCAAAATAGAGCTCAAAGGATTTTACCAGAAATTAATGATAAACTATGGGTTTTCTCTGGAAACTCTATGGATGACGGGATCGATGTAGTTTTAAGTATTGATCCTGATATTATTATTTTAGATTCGATTCAAACATTTACACTGGAAGAATTTTCTTCCCGAGCTGGAAGTCCTACACAAGTAATGGAATGTGCTCAAAAACTTGTGGAACTTGCAAAAGGTCAAAGACCTAGAGTAGTGTTTATTGTGGGACAGATGACAAAGGCAGATGAATTAGCTGGAGTACGAGCCTTAGAACATTTAGTGGATACTGTATTGGTTATTGAAGGAGATAGTTCAGAAGAGCTACGAACATTGTATTCTACAAAAAATAGATATGGTAGTACTGGAGAAATGGGTTTTTTCAAAATGACTGAAAAAGGAATGGAGTCTATTAACAATCCTTCAGAATACTTTATGACGAAGAGAAACCCAGGTGAAGAAGTTCCTGGTTCGGCTCTAACGGTGTTAAGAGAAGGTACAAGGCCGATTCTTGTGGAAATTGAGGCATTGGTATCAAAATCTTTTATGCCCTATCCTACGAGGATTGGAGAGTGTTTAAAACGAGAACATTTACAAACACTACTATCTATTTTAGAAGAACGTGGTCAAAGAAAGTTATATGATAAAAATGTAGTAGTTAAAACTACTGGAAATATTCCCCTTCGAGAAACAGCAGGGAATTTAGCTTTAATTATGGCAGTAGTTTCTTCTTTAGACCATCGAGCTATCCCTGGGGATGCTATGTTTATTGCAGATGTAGGGTTAACAGGGGAGTTAAAAAAAGTTCCTAATATGGGAATGCGAATTTCAGAGGGTATTCGTATGGGATATGAAAAAATTTTTGTTCCTATACATACTAATTCTCCTTATAAAGATAAATTGATTCCATGCCGTACATTAGGTGAAGTGATTAATAAGGGTTTTTCTTAAAGATTTTTATAAATCTTAGAAAAATCCTTGATATTTTTACTGTATTTTTGTTGTTCTCATGTATAAAACATGTTACCATAAAAAAGTAAAGAAAATTTTGTTGTTTAAGTTGACATGAAGGGAAACCTGTGATATTATCATAAATTTACTTTATCCCTTTAAATATGTTATACTATAAGGGAGAAGTTATCTTGTAACCTTAGGAGGAAATACATGTTTGAAATTGGTGATAAAGTAGTATATCCCATACACGGAGCCGGGATTATTGTAGATGTAGAAATTAAAGAAGTTCTTGGGGAACATCGAGAATACTATATACTACAAATGCCTATTAATGATATGAAAGTAATGATTCCGGTAGGAAACATGAAAGAAGTTGGCGTACGAGAAATTATGGATCAAGAAGAAATGGACGAAGTTATGGAAGTTTTAAGAAATGATCCACCGAGTAATATGCCAAAAAATTGGAATCGACGGTATCGTTTCAATATGGAACGAATCAAGTCTGGAGATTTAAAAGAAATTGCTCGTGTTATAAAAAATCTGGAACTCTTAGATGCTCAAAAAAGTTTGTCTACAGGTGAAAGAAAGCTTTTGAATAATGCAAAGCAAATTCTCGTTTCCGAAATGGTATTGGTATATGATAAATCAGTAGAGGAAGTGACAACAGGTATCCTTGATGCCATCTTAGACTAGGTGGAAAGGAGGATTACTATTAACTTTAAATGGATGAACCGAATCTTTCGCTTAGTGTTTATGTTATTAGGTCTAGGTATTGGAATTTTGGTTATAACAGTTTTAAAAGGATTAGATTTTTTACCTTGGAGTCACTTGGAAGCAGAAAAATATATTAATCTTTTTGTTATTTTTTTATTTGCAATTATCTTTTATTTATTATCCCCAAAAGCTTTATCTGCTTTAGAAAAGGTAACAACCAAAATTGAAGTAGAATTTCAAGATCGGCCGATTACAGATCTTGTTTTTGGTACATTGGGATTGATTTTAGGTTTAATTGTAGCCTATTTAATTTCAAGTCCAATCTATAACCTAAACATTCCTATTGTCAGTCCTGTTTCAAGTATATTAATTTACATAGCTTGTGGTTACATAGGATTACGGTTAGCTAGTCGGCGAAAAGATGAAGTCAATACAAAAATTAGAGAGGCTATTTCTTTTGAAGGATTTCGATTTGGAAAAGGAGATAAATCCTTTAAAAAAGGAAAATCCATTCCTAAAATATTGGACACCTCTGTGATTATTGACGGAAGGATTGCAGATATTTGTAAGATTGGATTTTTAGAAGGTCCTTTAATCGTGCCTGTATTTGTCTTAGAAGAACTCCAACATATTGCAGATAGTGCAGATGGATTAAAGAGAAATCGGGGACGAAGAGGATTGGATATTTTAAAAATAATGCAAGAAAGAGAGGAACCGGAAATCATTATTTATGAAGAAAAATATGATGATATTCCGGAAGTAGATTCTAAATTACTCCAACTTACCAAAGAATTAGAGGGTAAGGTGGTAACCAATGATTATAATTTAAATAAGGTAGCAGATTTACAAAGGATTGAAGTACTAAATATTAATGAATTGGCAAATTCTGTAAAACCTGTAGTACTACCTGGTGAAGAAATGCATATTCAAATTGTAAAAGACGGAAAAGAACATGGGCAAGGACTTGCTTATTTAGACGACGGGACAATGATTGTGGTAGAGTCAGGAAGAGATTTTATAGGACAAGCTATTGATGTGATTGTTACTTCCGTACTACAAACGTCAGCAGGTAAGATGATATTTGCAAAACCGAAACACAGTGTATAAGGAGATCCTATGAAAAAATTAATAGGTAAAAATATTTATCTTCGTCCAGTTTTGGAAAAAGATATGGAAAAATTTGCAAATTTTATGAACGACTTTGAAGGGACCGTTTATACCAATACTATTTCTGAAATCTATACAGAAAAAGAAGAACGAGAATACTTTCAAAATGATAGTAGTAGAAGGCAATTTGCTATTATTGATAGGATAGAAGATAAATTATTAGGACTGGTTGAACTTTTCTCCATTAGTTGGGTTCACAGAGTGGCAGAACTAGGAATATTTATAGGAGATCCGAAAGGTAGAAACCGTGGTCTTGGATATGAAGCCATTATGTTAGCCTTAGACTATGCTTTTGATATTCTTAATTTAAAAACAGTTCATCTTACTGTTAGTGAGTTTAATCAAAGAGGAATAGCTTTATATAAGAAATGTGGTTTTCAACATGCTGGAAGATTAAGAAATCACAGGATTTTTCGAGGAAGATATTATGACACCCTTTATATGGATATTTTAGCAGAGGAACATAAATCCTATTGTCTTCGAGAAGAATTGGATAAAATTATACAAGAATGAAAAATGATTGGGCACTCTATCTAGAATGCCCAATCATTTTTTATAGATTGATATATTTTTCTAAAATTTGAACAGTGTTTAATGCTGCCCCTTTTCGAATATTGTCTGCTGTACACCATAAATTAATGCCATTTTCAATAGATTCATCTCTTCGAATCCTTCCGACAAAGACCTCATCTTTTCCTTCTGTATTTATAGTCATAGGATATACTAAATTAGCCACATCGTCTTGAACAATTAGACCTGGAAAATCTTCTAAAACCTTTCTTACTTCTTCCATTGTAAAAGATTTTTTTGTTTCCACATTAATAGAAACAGAATGGGAATGACGTACAGGTACACGAACAGCTGTTGCTGTAATTCCTAAAGTATCATCTCCTAGAATTTTTTTTGTTTCATTGACCATTTTCATCTCTTCTTTGGTATATCCATTGTCTAAAAAGTCATCAATATGGGGAAGTAAATTATAGGCAATAGGATGTGGGTAAAAGCTAGGAGGATTACCTTTGATTCCCTCTTCCAAATCTTTTAACCCATTGACTCCAGAACCGGAAGTGGACTGATAGGTTGAAAAAATAATTCTCTTAATACCGAAATGATCATAAATAGGTTTTAAAGGAACCACAGATTGAATGGTTGAACAATTAGGGTTTGCAATAATGCGCTCATCTTCTGTTATTTTGTCTCCATTTACCTCAGGTACAATTAATGGGATTTCTGGGTCCATACGAAAGGCTGAAGAGTTGTCAATTACAGTGGTACCTAAACTTGCTGTATATGGTACAAATTCTTTTGCTAAATCTGAATCCAAGGCGGATAAAGCTACATCTAACCCAGCCTTTTCAATATTTTCTTTAGTAAGCTCTAAAACTTCAATCTCTTTTCCTCGAAACGGAATCTTTGTTCCAGCAGATCTAGCTGAAGCAAAAAAACTAATATTTTTCAAAGGTATTTTTCTTTCTTCTAACAAAGATATCATTGTTTGACCAACAAGTCCTGTAGCTCCGAAAATACCTAAATGTATATCTTTCATAATTCCTCCTTATATTGTTAAAATCTTAGTGACACTATACCATGATAAAGGATTGGTGTCAATCTAAGAGAAAATTTGGTACAATAGGAGATAAGCTAAAAATATTTTGAGTTTTATATCATGAATAAAAAAGGAGGAGAATATGAAGAAGGTTGGACTTCTAGGATATGGTACTGTAGGAAAAGGTGCTTATAAAATACTACAAGAAAGAAAAGAAGAAATTAAAACATGGGTTGGAGAAGACGTAGAAGTTGGGAAAGTATTAATGTTACCAGAAGAAGCAGAAAATACTGATTTACCAAAAGATATAGTGTCTACTGATTTTGACGAGATTTTAATGGATGAGTCTATAGATTTAGTCGTTGAAGTTACTGGTGCAAAAAAAGCAGGCTATGAATTTATGAAAAAAGCCTTAGAATGTGGAAAACATGTGGTAACAGCAAATAAAGCAGTGGTTAGTGCCCATTATGGAGAATTAGTAAACTTATCTTTAAAAAATAATGTGGCCTTTCTCTTTGAAGCTGCTGTAGGTGGTGGAATTCCTGTGATTACACCATTAAAGACACAGGTAATTTTAAATGATATTCATAAAATTCACGGAATTTTAAATGGAACTTGTAATTACCTTTTATGGGATATGTTTAAAAATAATAAGGACTATGAATCTACCTTAAAAAAATGTCAAGAATTAGGATATGCAGAGGCAGATCCCACTGACGATGTTGGAGGCTTTGACACCCAAAGAAAATTAAAGATTTTAACTTCCATGGTGCTAGGTGCAGATGTACCAGAAGATAATGTTTACGTAGAAGGTTTACAAAATATCTCTGGAGTAGATGTACAAGTATTAAAAGATAAAGAGATGACAGTTAAATTATTAGGAACTTCTGAAATATCTAAGGATTCTTATACAGCTATGGTAGAGCCAACTATTTTATCAAAGGATGCTTTTTTAGGTCAAATCCCTGAAGCTATTAATTCTGTAGAAATACATGGAAATTTTGTAGGAAGACTTCAATTTGTAGGTGCTGGAGCAGGAATGGATCCTACTGGGAATGCCATTGTTAATGATATTATAGATGCATTTTCCAATCGTTATGGAACATTACAAGCTTCTGAATGTCAACTAAAAAATAAAAATGATGAAGTAAAAGGAAAATATTATCTTCGATTCCAAGGAGAAGTCCCTGAAGATTGGGTTGACCAAAAGGATGAAGTTAAAGGAGAAACCATTCTTTTTACAAAAGAACTTCCAAGAAAAGAGGTTTTTGCCTTTGTTGAAAATCAAAGAAAAGAAGGGAAATCTATTTTCTTTGCAAAAATGATGGACTAAATATATAAAAACGCGTCCGTTTCAATGAATGGACGCGTTTTTTATAGGAATTTACTTTTTAAGTTATTCCAATAATTATCCCTATCTAAAACAATACGGTTTATCTTTTTATCTGCTATTCGGAAATTCACTTTTTTTACATTCCGATAAGTATACTCCATTCCATCTACAACAAAAAGAGAAGAATTTGTATATCGCTTTTCCGGAACCAATGTAGTGATAAACTCCCCTGGAATCACCATAGAATTAGGTAAACTCCGATAAGCTGAACTTGTGATTGGAGCTAGTGGGGTAATTTGAATAGCTTCCATTGTAGGATAAACAATGGAACCTCCACTGGAAAAGTTATAACCTGTACTTCCTGATGGGGTAGAGACTAGGATTCCATCTCCACTGAATTTTTCTAAATGATTTCTTTCTACAAAAACATTTAAATGAATAACTTTAGAATGTTGTGATTTTAACACAATTTCATTAATGGCATGAAGGATAAAATTACGACTTTTCGTAAAGACTTCGGCGCCTACTAAATGAAGTTTTTCTGTAAAATAATTACCTTCTAAATATTTTTTGATGAAATCATTTAAATTCACAGGACGAATTTCTTGATAAAAACCTAAATGACCTGTATTTATACCAATAATGGGAATAGGGGAGAAGCCAGTTCTATTTACAGCTTTAATAAAAGCTCCATCACCACCGATGCAAATTGTAAGTTCTCCATCCTCTCGAAAATCCGTAGTAGGGGTAAAACCATTTTGTTTTAACAATTTTATTAATTTTCCAGTCACTTTTCTAGACTCAAAATTAGAATTAGAAATGATATTTACATATCGCATTGACAATTTCCTACCTTCCTAAATTTAAGGATACCTTAAGTTACCTCTATAGATTATACTATTATATACTGAAATAAAAAGAAAGTGATGAGGGTAAATTTTTGAAAAAAATCTGTAAAAAATCCTATGATTTTATCTATAAAGTTGAAAAGACAACTACATTACGAGAATTTTTAAGAGAAAAGGAATTTTCCACTCGATTTATTCGTCAAGTGACCTTAGGCCATCTTGTATATATTAATAATATCTTATCTTTTACGAATGGACCTGTGGAATCCGGAGATTCTATTGGAATTTGTCTCCCACAGGAAGAAAGCCAAATCCCGATAGTAGATAAGGACTTAGAGATCTTATATGAAGATAGGGATTATATCATTGTAAATAAACCCTATGGGATTTCTGTCCATCCTGCAAAAGGCACAGGACCAGATACATTAAGTGGGAGGGTGGCCAATTACTATAAAAACCAAGGACTTCGAAGAAAAATTCGTCCTGTAAGTCGTTTAGATAAGGAAACTTCAGGGATTCTTATCTTTGCAAAACATTCTCCAGCACAAGAACATTTACAAAGGGAACAAAAAAAGGGGAATTTTTTTAAAAGATATATTGCTACTACTCTTAATGTTCCAAATCCACCACAAGGAATGATTGAAGAAAGCCTTACTTGGGACTCAAATTTAAAAATAGGAAAAGTTGATCGTCAAGGAAAAAAATCTTGTACAGAATATAAAGTGATAGATGAAAGTGAAAGTACTATTATTTCATGTATTCTTCATACTGGTAGAACTCATCAAATACGTATACATCTATCTCATTTAGGTTGTCCTATTTTAGGAGATGAAAAATATGGAGGACATCCTTTTCGAAGGATGTGCCTTCATTGTATCGAAGTTGAATTTCCTGGATTTGAAAGTGAAGAAATTATTCATATTAATACTAAATTTCCTAAAGATTTTTGAGTTAGCCTATAGATTATTGATTTTTTTCTTTTAATCAAGTATAATATGGTTAGTGAAGTTCTCTGCGATGTACGAATAATCTTCACCTTAATTCAACCGACATCTCAGACACGGGAAGCTGTGTTTAGCTGACTATAACAAGCCTCCACAGAGTGGACGTTAGACGTAGTTAACAAGTTACCCACCTTAACTATAGGGCGGGTCTGAATTAAGTGAAGAAACGGCATTGCGGAGATTCTTTTGAACAAAAGAAAGGCTGTGTTAGAAATTTTTCTAACACAGCTAATTTTTTGACCTTTGTTAATTATTTAGATTTTTCGTCTCCATTTTCATTACATTTTACAACAAGAACAGAAACCTTAGAGTGATTGATAACTTTTGTAGAAACACTTCCCAGTAAAGTTCTAGAGAAAGCACCTAATCCTCTATTTCCCATAATGATTAAATCAATATCATTTTCCTCTGTAAACTCTCCAATTTCATGAGCAGGTGCACCTGAAGTATAGAAAGTGGTAACCTTATAGGGATATTCTTCTAAACTTTTTTCCACATCCGATAATACGAACTCGGCTCTTTCTGTATTTGCCTTAGAAATTTCTAAGGAATAAGGAAAGTTAGAAGGATACTGTTCGAAGATACTAACTTCAGGAATAACAGTAAGAACAAAAATTTCAGACTCAAACTTTTCACCAATTTCTTTAGCAGCATCCACTGAAAACTTAGACGCTTTCGAACCGTCAATTGGTACTAATATTTTTTTATACATGAAATCACCCTCTTTGTGAATTGAAATAGATAATATTTTTCATTCTATCTATACCCAGGTATCTAGGGGAATAACATTTTCTTGAGAACAATTTAATAAATAATTAACGAAATAGTGGAATAAATTCCCTCGAAGAATTAAGATTTTTTTCTAAATTTATAAATTTATCATTGACATTATCACGGTGTTTGGGTAACATATATAAAGAAAATTATCCAAGAGTTCATTGAGGAGGTAGCGATATGGGGCGTCTTAGACACTTTATCCAACCACAAGATTTTACAATTGAAGAGTTTGAATCATTATTTCGACTAGCTAATGATATCCTTTCCAATCCAAGCAATTATTCTCATTGTTGTGATGGTAAGATATTAGCTAGTCTTTTTTTTGAGCCGTCAACGAGAACTAGATTATCTTTTGAAACTGCCATGAATCGTTTAGGAGGTCGTGTTATTGGATTTGCAGATCCTGCAGCTTCTTCTACAACGAAGGGGGAAAGTTTAGGAGATACTTTGCGTACAGTGGAAGGTTATGCTGATATTGGGGTGATTCGTCATCCCAAGGAGGGGGCTGCTCATTTGGCCACAAAATATTTAACCACAATGCCCATAATCAATGCAGGGGATGGTGGACATCAACATCCCACTCAAACGTTGACGGATTTAATCACCATACGTCGATTTCATCAAAGACTGGAAGGACTGAAAATTGGTTTTTGTGGAGATTTAAAGTTTGGTCGAACGGTTCATTCTTTGATTCGAGCTTTGAAGAGGTACCCAAATAATCAATTTGTATTAATTTCTCCAGAAGAGCTACAGTTACCTGAGTATATGCAAAATGAAATAAAAGAAACGAACTATTGTGAGGAAGAAGATTTAAGTGAGGTTATAGAGGATTTAGATATTCTTTATATGACAAGGGTACAAAAGGAAAGATTTGTTTCAGAAGCAGAGTATGAACGTTTAAAGGATTTTTATATTTTAAATGAGGAAAAAATGAAATTAGCAAAGGAAGATATGATTGTGATGCATCCTCTTCCTAGGGTGAATGAAATTTCACAGGACTTAGATTCTGATCCTCGTTGTGTGTATTTTAAACAAGCAAAGTTAGGTATGTATGGACGGATGGCTCTTATTATGAAACTTTTAGAGGTGGAAATATGATTAATGTAACAAAGATTAAACGAGGTGTGGTACTGGATCATATTGAAGCAGGAAAGGGTTATGAACTTTTTCTCGCACTGGATTTAGATGAATTAGATGAAGTGGTGGCTCTTTTAACAAATATTCCTAGTCATAAGTATGGAAAAAAGGATTTGATTAAAATTGAAACAGGGTTTGAACCGGATTTTAAGGTTTTAGGTTTAATTAGTCCAAATACTACGGTAAATATTGTGGAAGATGGTAAATTGGCAAAGAAATATCGAATGGAATTACCAGAAGAGGTGGAAGGTATTTTACGCTGTTCCAATCCCGTTTGTATTACACAACAAGAAGAGGTCCCAAAGATAAAATTCCGATTGGTAGATCGGGAAAAACGAGCATATGCTTGTGAATACTGTGATCATGTTCAAATTTTTAAGGAGTAAGATTTTATTATGGCAATGATTTTAGAGCATAGAAAAATAGACCATAAATATTATTTATTAAAGGTTGAAGATTATAAGGACATTCAATGTGGACAATTTTATATGGTTCATTCCCCAAATAAAAGTCATTTATTAGGACGACCATTTAGTGTATATAATTCTGGGGAGAATTTTGTAGAGTTTTTATATCAAGTAGTTGGAGAAGGAACTAAGGAAATTACCGAGATGAAAAAAGGAGAGGACATTCGTATCTTTGGCCCTTATGGAAACTCCTTCCCTTATTTTCAAAATAAAAAGATTGCTTGTATTGGTGGTGGAGTGGGGATTGCCCCTTTCTACTATTATATTAAACAAATGGGCGAACATAATGACATCACTTTATATTTAGGTTTAAATGAAGGTTCAGAAGTAGAACGTATTTTTCAAGATTTAGATTGTAATCTTGTGGTACAAAAAGGTGGGTTTATTACTGATGGTGTACCTTATACTAAATTTGATATTCTTTTGACTTGTGGTCCAAAGGTGATGATGGAAAAAGTAGTTCAAGGTGGACAAAAGGCTGAAAAACCTGTTTACATTTCTATGGAAGAACGAATGGGTTGTGGCTTTGGTGGTTGTTTAGGTTGTAGTATCAAAACCTCTCGTGGGAATCAAAGAGTTTGTAAGGACGGACCTGTTTTTGAAGGAAAGGATGTATTTTATGAATCCCTTGGAAACTAAACTTTTAGATTTTACTTTAAAAAATCCTTTAATTATGGCTTCAGGAACCTATGGGTTTGGAAGAGAATTGGAAATGTATTATTCTCCTAATATTCTAGGTGGGATTTCTTCTAAGGGTCTTACTAGATATCCTAAGCCTGGAAATTCTGGAATTCGAATTTGGGAAACTCCTTCTGGTATGTTAAATTCCATTGGCTTAGAAAATCCTGGAGTGGAACATTTTTGTGAGTATGAAGTAGAAGATATGAGAAAAATTGACACTCTTTTAATGGTAAATCTAGGGGGAAATACTTTAGATGAATACATAGAAGGGGTGGAGTTTTTAAATGAAGTGGATATTGATATTTTGGAATTAAATATTTCCTGTCCCAATGTAAAAGAAGGAGGCATGGCCTTTGGTCTTACTTGTGATTCTGCGGCGAAGGTAACAAGTGAGGTTGTAAAAAGATCAAAACATCCTGTTATTGTTAAATTATCCCCTAATGGAGAGGATGTTTCTTCTTTAGCAAAATCTGTAGAGGATGTAGGGGCTTGTGGTGTTTCTTTAATTAACACTTTACAAGGGATGGCTGTAGATGTGAAAAATAAGAGGATTGTATTTGACAATATCTATGCAGGTCTTTCTGGCCCTGCCGTTAAGCCTATAGCCCTTCGAATGGTACATCAAGTAGCAAAGGCTGTGTCTATTCCTGTTATAGGACTTGGAGGGATTTCCAATGCTAGGGATGTTTTAGAATTTCTTATGGTGGGAGCAACTTGTGTTCAAATTGGTACTGCAAATTTATTTGACCCAAGAGCTGTTCCAAAGATTATTGAAGATTTGGAAATTTATTGTATTGAAGAAGGGATAAAGAATCTTTCTGAAATTTGTGGAATCTTGTAAAAGAAGTTAGGATTTTCCTACCTTCTTTTTTCTACCTTGCTTTTCAATGTTTGGAAGTGTAGTATTTAAGTTACTACATAATTATAAATAAAG
>JAUNVD010000087.1 GCA_030537855.1 Tissierellia bacterium
GTAAGGCTTCGAAAAGACGAAGAACTTTTAGAAGATTTGCTCCAAGGATTAAAAGAGAGGATAAAGAAATTTGTAGAAACAGAAGAATATTATTCCTATATCAAAGAGTTATTTTTAAAGATGGTAGATGAACTAGAAGATGGAAAATATCGATTGGAAGTGTTAGAAAAAGACGAATTATGGTGGAGAGACATATTACATCAAGGTACCTGGAACAAGAAATTCCAATTAGATACTCTAAAATCATTTCGATTAGGAGGATTCCTACTTAGTGACTCTAAGGAAAGTTTTCAAGTGGACTATACTCTCCTTGGAATCCTAGAAGATCATCGCTATGATATTGGTAAACTTCTTCATCATACATTGCGAGGTGAAGCTCTTGAATAAAGGAAGGATTAAATCTATAAATGGCCCTGTTGTTATAGGACGAGGGATGAAAGAATTTAAACTTCGGGAAATGGTCATTGTAGGAGAGAAAAAACTTATTGGAGAGGTTATTTCCATTGACGGTGATCAAGGTACTGTCCAAGTGTATGAAGAAACTCAAGGGTTAAAAAGAGATGAAGATATCCTATCTACTGGGACACCTTTATCAGTGACCTTAGGGCCAGGAATGATTGGTAATATTTTTGATGGTATTCAAAGACCTCTTGTTCAAATAAAAGACGACTTTGGTGACTTTATGCCTGAAGGGATTGGGATGATTTCCTTAGACAAGGAGAAAAGATGGGATGTGACTTTTGATGTAAAAGTAGGAGATTTTTTAAAAGAAGGTGAAATCTTTGGTCATGTTCCAGAAACAGATATTATAGAACATCGCCTTTTGGTTCCTCCTGGAATGGAAGGAAAAGTGGTAGAACTTGTAGAGGAAGGCTCCTATACCATTACAGACAAATTATTAAAACTCGAAGGACGAAAAGGAGAAATCTATGAAGTGACTATGATGCAAAGATGGCCAGTTCGTGTTTCTCGTCCTATAAAAAAGAGAATACCGATTGATCGTTTATTGATCACAGGACAACGAGTATTTGACGTGTTTTTTCCAATTGCAAAAGGAGGAACTACAGCTATTCCTGGAGGGTTTGGAACAGGAAAGACAATGACACAACATCAAATTGCAAAATATTGTGATGCAGATATTATCATATATATTGGTTGTGGAGAACGGGGAAATGAAATGACGGAAGTACTGGAAGATTTCCCGAAACTACAAGATCCTTATTCTGGAAAACCTTTAATGGAACGAACAATTTTAATTGCTAACACATCTAATATGCCTGTAGCAGCAAGAGAAGCAAGTATTTATACTGGAGTTACCATGGCAGAATACTTTAGGGACCAAGGTTACCATGTAGCTCTTATGGGAGATTCCACTTCCCGTTGGGCAGAGGCTCTTCGGGAAATATCAGGACGTTTAGAAGAAATGCCAGCAGAAGAAGGATACCCTGCTTATTTACCTTCTCGAATTGCCCAATTTTATGAACGAGCTGGATATGTAAAAAATTTAGGAGGGACAGAAGGTTCTGTTACCTTAATTGGAGCTGTATCACCAGCAGGTGGAGATTTTTCTGAACCAGTTACGGAAAATACGAAAAGATATGTAAATGTATTTTTAGCATTGGACAAAGAATTAGCCTATGCAAGACATTATCCAGCTATCAACTGGATGAACTCTTACTCTCAATATAGTGAAATGCTAAAAAATTATTATGATATAAAATTAGATGGAGATTTACCAGCATTACGACGAAAGTTTTTAGATTTACTACACCAAGAAGCAAAACTAAATGAAATAGTTATGCTAGTTGGAGAAGATGTACTCCCAGATGACCAAAGATTAGTACTTGAAATCTGTAGAGTTTTAAAGGTAGGATTTTTACAACAAAATGCTTTCCACAAAATTGATACCTTCGTACCATTGGAAAAGCAATTTGAAATGTTAAAAACCATCGATCTTTTATACCAATGGGGGAAGAAGGCATTGGTTCAAAATATTCCTATTTCCCAAATCAAAGACGAAAAACTTTATAGTAAGGTAACAGAAATGAAATATACCATTGGAAATGAAAATCTAGAAGAATTTATTCAATTGAACAGTGAAATACGGGGATATTATGAAGAATTAATTAGAAAATATGAGGTGACAACATGAAGCGAGAGTATTTACAATTAGATGGAGCTGCTGGGTCCCTCATGGAAATATCTAAGCTACATCCAGTAGGGTATGAAGAAGTTGTAAGAATCAAAAGGGAAGATGGAAAAACAGAAGTTGGACAAGTGATTAAAATTGATGACGATAAAGCCACTATCCAAGTTTTTGGAGATAATCTAGGATTATCTACCCAGTCAGTAGCTCTTCGCTTCGAAGCTCGTCCCTTTGAAATCCCACTTTCTAAAGATATACTGGGGCGAGTTTTTAATGGAATCGGTGAACCCATCGATGGAGGAGGACCGATTTATGGAGATCATTTTTACAATATTAATGGTCGACCTATTAATCCTGTGGCGAGAAAATATCCTCGGAACTTTATTCGAACAGGAGTCTCTTCCATTGACGGACTGATGACCTTAATTCGAGGTCAAAAACTTCCCATATTTTCTGGATCAGGACTACCACATAATGAACTAGCAGCACAAATTGTGCGTCAAGCTAGAATTTCAGAAGGAGAAGGAGAATTTTCCATTGTCTTTGCAGCGATTGGAGTAAAACATGATGAAGGTGATTTTTTTCAAGAAGCTTTTAAAGAAGCAGGGGTATTTCAACATGTAGCTATGTATATAAACTATGCAGATGATCCTATTATGGAGCGTTTAATCGTTCCGAAATGTGCTTTAACAGCTGCAGAATATTTAGCATATGAAGAACATCGTCATGTATTAGTTATTATGACAGATATCACTTCTTATGGAGAAGCATTACGAGAAGTTTCCTCTGCAAGAGAAGAAATACCTTCAAGGAAGGGTTACCCTGGACATCTTTATTCGGACTTGGCTATGCTTTATGAAAGAGCTGGAATGATTAAGGGAATCGAAGGTTCTGTAACCTTAATCCCTATATTAACCATGCCAAATGACGACATTACCCATCCGATAGCAGACTTAACAGGATATATTACGGAAGGTCAAATTGTACTATCTCGAGATTTAAATCAATCGAATATATATCCTCCTATTAATATACTTCCATCCCTTTCCCGTTTAATGAAAGATGGAATTGGAGAAGGATATACGAGAGAAGACCATGGAGATCTTTCCTCTCAGCTCTTTGCCTCTTATTCTAAGGTACAAGAAGTAAGGGCTTTGGCTCAAATTATTGGAGCGGATGATTTGTCAGAAAAAGATCAAAAAACACTGGCTTTTGGTAGAGCATTTGAGGAACAATTTTTAACCCAAGATAAACACGAAGATCGTTCCATAGAAGAAACCCTAGATCTAGCTTGGAAACTTTTAGAACTTTTGCCAGAAGAAGATCTCGACCGTATCGATCCTATCTTAAAAGAAAAATATTTAAGAAAGGGAGAAGAAAATGGCCAATAAAGTAATCCCTACAAAAGCAAATCTTTTAGCGGCAAAAGCCTCTTTAGAATTTGCAAATAAAGGATACGATCTTCTAGATAAAAAGCGAAAAGTATTGATGAAAGAAATGATGGAGTTAAATAGACAAGCAAAAGATCTTCAAGAGAAGATTGAAGACTCCTTTCAAAAGTCTTATACTGCACTAATCGAAGCTACAGTAACTATGGGAAGTGAACTACTTGACGAAATATCATTTTCTATGGCAACAGAACCAGATTATGAAATTATTTCCCGTTCCGTTATGGGGGTGGAAATTCCAGAAGTAAAAGTAAACAGAGAAGGATTAAAAGCGGACTATTCCTTTCACGAAACGACAACTGCCTTTGACAAAGC
>JAUNVD010000028.1:0-7852 GCA_030537855.1 Tissierellia bacterium
AAGTTACTAGAAGATTATGATAAAAGAAATTTATTTGATGTAGAGAAATATTTAAGAAGAAAAGATGCTATTAGATTAAAAAAGGATATGATAGTTAATTTAATTGAAATATAAAGCGTAAGGAGGTGTACTTTTTTGCTGTACAAGAGATGGAAAGACTTAAATATGTTAGATTGGGCTATAAGTAAGGTACCCATATTTACTAGCAGAATAAATTAGATTTCATCAAGTATTATAATTACAGAATATTAGAGAGCTATATTGAAAAAATAAGTTCATATAGCAAAGTATTGAGATGAAGAAAAAAACCTATACAAGCATTATTCAATAGTAGAAGTTGAAAAAATAAGAAGTAGAATATATTTGAAAATATATTGTAATCATGATATCATTAAGGTAAAGTTGGGAGGGAGTTTTATGGATATCTGTGAAGTAGCACAATGGTTTTTAAATAAAAAAAGTCTTACACCAAAGAAGTTACAGAAATTGGTGTATTATGCTTATGCTTGGTTTTTGACTCTTATGAACGAGGATAAATATAATTTAGACAATCGATTATTTAACGACAGAGCTCAGGCATGGATTCATGGACCAGTATTTCCTAAATTATATAATGAGTATAAAGAATATGGTTATATGGACATCCCCTCAATAGAGAATAAACCTCGCTTTTCAGAGGATGTAGAAGATGTCTTAGAGCAGGTATGGGAAGTTTATGGGAAATTTAATGCTAATCAATTAGAAAGTATAACTCATTCAGAAGAACCATGGATTAAAGCTAGAGGGAATGTTTCACCCGAAGATATTTGTACTAATGAGATAGATGATTCTGAAATTTTCATGTGTTATTCTAAAAGGCTTACGAATGGCGAAGAGAAAAAGAATTAGGCTTGATGGTTCTAATGGGAAACCAAAAACACAAGTCTCAACTCAGAATCCGGGTAAAAGTTCTGAGAGTTTTACAATTGATTTATCATTTCAAGGACTATATTACTCCATTGCAGAAGATAATTTTTTTAATTATTTAAAAAATGAGAGTAATTTTATTGAAAACTTTAAAAAGTTAAGAAAATTAATTGTTGATTTAAGAAACAAGAATTTTCTTAGAGAATTAATTAATGACCCAGGCATGAGACATTGCCATATAATTGATCCCCAAAAAGAAGAATTAGTTAAGAAATGTATAAAAAAATCTTTAAATAAATACTATGAAGAGATTTCATGCACACATGATTTAGAGACCATAATTTCACAAACTATAGGAAATGAAAAATTATATCAATTGGGCTATGAAGGTACTTTAAGAATAATTGGAACTTATAATGAAGTTAGAGGAATATTTAAAGTTTTTCTCATTGATTATCATCATAGAGTAAATTATGATCAGAGAAGGAATAATATAGATCCAAGACACTATAAGTATTGTCCAATGACAAAATAATAGATATGAACCCCAAAGTAATTACTTTGGGGTTTTTTAACGCTTGAAAAAGGAGAAGAAATGAGAAAATTCAAAGAGAGAAGTCCACCTAAGTTGATAAAGAAAAGTCAGTAACGACATCAAAAGATGTCGTTTTTTTAATATCTAAAAATTATTAAAGGAGAAGAAATGGATCGAGAAATGATAAATATTAATGGAAATATTGTAGGAAAAATAAAACGTAGCGAGATTCAAACAAAAAATAATGGAATGGTAGAAGTAGCTAATTTCACTGTAATAAGAAAAATTAAAGAAAATGAAAGCAAAAAAAGAGAGTATATTTACTGTAATTTGTTTGGAGATAAAATCTCTGAATTAGAGAATCTTGTAGATGGTGATTATATTCATATTTTTGGCTATTTTAAAAATGTTGAAAAGAAAGGAAAAAAATATAAGAACTTTATAGTAAAACATATAAACAAATTGGAAAAAGAAGAAAAAATAGAAAACAAGGAGGACTAATATGGAATTTTTTACACAGGCAGTGAATGTATTAAAAATACTGGTTACAGCAATAGGTGCCGGATTAGGTGCTTGGGGAGTAATTAATTTAATGGAAGGGTATGGCAACGATAATCCCGGAGCCAAGAGTCAAGGGATCAAACAATTAATGGCCGGTGGCGGGATTGTATTGATTGGTTTAAAACTAATTCCGCTACTAGCCAATGTAATGAACTAAAATGTTTAATATAGTTGACAAGATTAATGAATTTTTCAAGGAGATGTTAATTGATGTCATTAAAGAGAATTTAAGCGGAATGCTCTTAGACATCAATGATAAAGTCTCTACTATTGCAACAGAAGTAGGAAAGACTCCGAGTGCTTGGAACTCGGAGGTCTTTTCCTTCATAAAATCGATTAGTGAAAATGTAATACTCCCAATTGCAGCGTTAATTATAACAGCAATACTATGTATAGAGCTAATTCAAACTGTGATGAATAAAAATAATATGCATGAAGTTGATACTTTTGATTTCTTCAAATATGTCATAAAAATGTGGATAGCAGTATATTTGGTAAGTCATGCATTTGACTTTGCAATGGCAGTATTTGATCTTGCTCAGCATCTCATTGGACAAGCAGCCGGAGTTATCAATGTTTCAGCAAATGTAAATCCTGGAGATATTGAAGCAATGGTAGAAACATTAAAAGAGGAAAGTATAGGGAAATTAATCGTCATATCCCTTGAAACAGGCTTAGTCAAGATGATTATTCAAGGCATTTCCATATTAATCACGATAATTCTTTATGGAAGAATGATTGAAATATATATCTATACATCAATCTGTGCCATCCCATTTAGTACTATGGGAAATAAAGAGTGGGGTAGTATAGGTGTAAACTATATAAAAGGCTTATTTTCTTTGGGATTACAAGGGCTATTATTACTCATTTGTGTAGGAATATATGCTGTATTAGTTAAGAATTTAAACATAGCAGATATACATAAAAGTATATTTGAGCTATTAGGCTATACACTTATACTCGGAATTAGCATGATGAAATCTGGAAGTATTGCTAAAAGTATCTTAAATGCACATTAATAAATATAAAAGCATACAGGAGGGAAAAAATGGCTTATGTATCAATACCAAGGGATTTAACAAAGGTCAAAACAAAAGTTGCATTAAATCTTACAAAAAGACAGCTTGTCGGATTTAGTATAGCTGCATTAATTGGCTTTCCAATCTACCTTACTTCAAAAAAAGTATTACCAAATGATGTATCCATGGTATGTATGATAGTTTCTGTCGTACCAATAATATTTGTTACATTATTTGAAAAAGACGGACTATATTTTGAAAAATACTTTAAATACTATTTAGAGAGAAATCAAAAACCGAAGATTAGGCTATATCAGACGGAGAGCATATATGATTTGAAGAAAAAAGAGAATCATAATCTAAATAGAGGAAGGAGGAAAAATGAATAAATTGCAAAATCAACAGCGAAAGCTTAAAAGAACACAAAATAATTTAAGAAAACAAAATCAAGACATTAAGGAGATTAAAAAGCAACAAAGGAAAATAGCAAAAGAAAAACAAAAAAATAATGGGAAAAGAAGTGGAAAGAAAAGGGGAAAAAAGAAGCTTTCCTTTTTATTTAAAAAGAAAGATAAAGTAAAGTCAGCTCAAGATAGCATTCCTTATTTGAGGATGTTAAGAAATGGAATATGTCAGATAGAAAAAAATAAGTTCAATAAAACTATACGTTTTTTAGACATTAATTATCAGCTATCTACTGATGAAGATAAAGAGAGTATTTTTAGTGAGTTCTCACGATTTATGAACTTCTTTGACCCAAGTGTTGATATTCAACTATCCTATGTCAATCGAATCGGGAAAAACGAAGAAGTTGAAAAGAATATAAACATACCCTATCAAGATGATGCATACAATGAAATTAGAGATGAATACAGAAATATGCTTATGAGACAAAGTGAAAAAGGGAATAATGGACTTACAAAATACATGTATATCACATTCACACTAGAAGCTCAAGATTTGAAAGAGGCAAGTACAAGACTTGAAAAAATGGAGATAGATATTTTAAATAATTTCAAACAAATGGGCGTGAAGGCATATGTATTAAATGGTTATGAGCGACTAAAGATCATGCACAATATGTTAAACCCCAATGAAAAGTTTATCTTTTCATTTGAAGATTTAAAGCATAGTGGTTATACCACAAAAGACTATATAGCACCGACATCTTTTAATTTTTCAAAAGTTAATGATTTTAAAATAGGTTCTTTTTTTGGAGAAGTAAATTTTCTCCATATATTGGCATCAGAAATTTCAGATAGAATGTTAGCTGAATTTTTAGCAGTAGAGGAAAATATGACAATCAGTTTTCATGTAAATTCTATTGACCAGACAGAAGCGATAAAAATGATTAAAAGAAAAATTACAGATTTAGATAAAATGAAAATTGAAGAGAACAAGAAAGCCATAAGAAGTGGTTATGATATGGATATTTTGCCATCAGACCTAATCACTTATGGAAATGATGCAAAAAAGCTTTTGGTAGAGTTACAAAATCACAATGAAAGAATGTTTGTTGTTACCATATTGTTCATGAATATGGAAAAAAGTAAAAAGAAACTTAGTAATATCATTTTCCAATTAAATTCCATCGCCGGTAGACATAATTGTTCGCTAAAAAACTTAAACTATAGGCAAGAACAGGGAATTATGAGCAGTTTGCCACTTGGGAAAAATGATATTGAAATCAAAAGAGGCCTTACCACAAGTGCAACAGCAGTGTTTATACCATTTACCACAGAAGAATTGTGTTTGGAAGGTGAAAGCCTATACTATGGTCTTAATGCTTTAAGTAGAAATATTATCATGACAGATAGAAAACTTTTAAAAAATCCCAATGGTCTAATATTAGGAACACCCGGGTCAGGTAAATCGTTCTCGGCTAAAAGAGAAATAGCGAACGCATTTTTGATTACAAAAGATGATATCATTATTTGCGATCCAGAATCGGAATATGGTTTGTTGACGAAAGCACTTGGAGGAGAAGTGATTAAAATATCGCCAACCTCAAAAGACTTTATTAATCCCCTAGATATTAATGTTGACTATGCAGATGAGGACAACCCTTTATCTTTAAAATCAGATTTTATCCTGTCAATGTTTGAACTTGTTGTGGGCAAAGAAGGACTAAGTGCTGAGGAAACCTCTGTCATTGACAGGTGTCTACCAATACTGTATAAAGACTACTTCGATAATCCCATACCATCTAACATGCCCATTTTAGAAGATTTATATAATCTATTATTAAAACAGGAAGAAAAGGTAGGGAAAAAACTAGCAGTAGAAATGGAAATTTATGTTAAAGGTAGCTTGAATGTATTTAATCATAGGACCAATGTAGACACCTCAAATCGTATACTATGCTATGACATCAAGGAACTGGGGAAACAACTGCGAAAAATAGGCATGCTAATTGTACAAGATCAGGTTTGGAATCGTGTTACAGTTAATAGAAATAAAAAAGAGACCAGATATTACTGTGATGAATTTCATCTGCTTTTGAGAGAAGAACAAACAGCAAGTTACTCTATAGAAATATGGAAGAGATTTAGAAAATGGGGAGGTGTCCCAACGGGACTAACGCAAAACGTGAAAGATTTGTTAGCAAGTCCTGAGATTGAGAATATCTTTGACAATACAGACTTTATATTAATGCTTAACCAGGCAAGTGGTGATAGAGAAATATTAGCAGAGAAGTTAAATATATCATTGCACCAACTATCCTATGTTACAAACTCAAATGAAGGGGAAGGACTTTTGTTTTATGGTAATACTATAGTTCCCTTTGTTGACCGTTTCCCTAAAAATACAAGACTATACCGTTTAATGACAACAAAACCAGAAGAGCTAAAGGGGGAAGTGCAATGACATTGAATCGTGAAAATATGGGATTAGATTATATTATCAATTTAGATTGTCTTGAAGCATTGCGATGTTTACCGGATAATTTCTTCGATTGCTGTATTACATCTCCACCATATTATGGACTTAGAGATTATGGAGAAGAAAAACAAATAGGGCGTGAAAAAACACCTATGGAATACATCAACAAACTTATAGAAGTATTTTCAGAAGTTAGAAGAGTATTGAAAAAAGAAGGTACTTGTTGGATTGTGATATCAGATTGTTATGCAGGAACAAGGAGTAAAGGAGAATATAAGGATCCCAAATATAAAAAAGGAAGAAACGGACAGAGAAATTCTGTTACAGAAAAATTGCAAGATTACAAACCGAAAGATTTAATGGGTATTCCTTGGCAGTTGGCATTGAATTTAAGAGAAGATGGTTGGTATTTAAGGTCAGATATTATATGGCATAAGGAAAACAGTATGCCTGAAAGTGCAAAAGATAGACCCTCAAGATCGTATGAGCATATTTTCTTATTAACAAAATCAAGAAAATACTATTATGATTATAAAGCAGTAGCTGAACCAATAGCAGAAAGTTCAAAAAAGAGATATCTAGCTGCAAGAGGAAAAGACAATAAATATCAAAACAAGAATATCGGTATGAAAAAGCAAAACATTAATAATCCAAGAGAAAGAGGAGAATTAACTCCACCTGATAAAAGAAATAAAAGAGATTTATGGACGATTAATACAACATCTTATCGAGGAGAACACTATGCCGTATTTCCAACTAAACTTGCAGAAACCTGTATGCTTGCAGGAAGTCCAGAAGGTGGAATTATACTAGATCCTTTTATGGGAAGTGGGACTGTAGGACTTGTAGCTAAGGAAAATAACAGGCACTATATTGGAATAGAAATAAACAAAAAGTATTGCGATCTTGCAAAAGAAAGGATAGAAAAAGTTATGAGATAAGGAGATAAGAACAATGAAACGTAATACAGATAATCCAAGAGATACACCTCGGAATATTAAAAAGCCAAACCAAAGTATAAACAATAAGAAAACATCAACTGATGATAAAGAAAAATTAAATAGTTCTAAATTTGATAAGAATACTGATTCTATTTATAAGAGGACTAATGATTATGAGATAGATAAAAGAATGCACGCTCAGCAGTATGATGAACAACTAAGACAGGATAATTTAAAAACAGAAAGAAAAAGACTAAAAGAGCTTGCATCTAATAATCAAAACAGTACTAATAGCATAGAGTCGAGAAACCATAAACAAGTACAAAAGTATCAAAAGACACAAGAGGAAATAGTTCATAATGTAAAACCCTATGATCCATTGGCAGAGGATATGGATAATGATGGTGTAATAGATAGGTATGATATGGATTTTAGGGATAGCAATGTTAGTTATCAAATGCCACAGTCTGTTAGGGAAGATACAAGAAAGATAGAAACTCCCACTACAACAAATCATTCTAGACATTCATCACAAGAAAGAATAGCGAACCATATATTTAAGTCAAATGAATCAAGATTAAGGGAGGATATATCTTTAAATAATCCCCAAAGCGAGAATATATCTTTTAAAAAGAAAAGAAGGATACAAAAGTTTCAAAAAGAGCAAGAGAGTTATCAGACAGATAGTTATGATCCTTTATCAAAGGATATGGATAATGATGGTGTAATAGATAGGTATGATATGGATTTTAGGGATAGCAATGTTAGTTATCAAAGACAGAATAGGGCTATTACTAACAAAAGAAATAAAGAATTTTCAAAACAAAACCGAAGTGGAGACCTTAAATCGAGCAATCCACAAAGAGAAGATATCTTTAAAAAAAATCAATCCAAATTAAATATCGAATCCACAAAAGAACTTAGTAAAAAGCCATCAATCAAGAGTAAAAGGCAAATACAAAGATTTCAACAAGGAGAGGGAAAAGAGAAACAAAAGAAGGATA
>JAUNVD010000028.1:7952-29230 GCA_030537855.1 Tissierellia bacterium
CCTTACTTGGGAATATTTTTAAAACTAATCCATCGAAACTAGATGAAAATCGATTATTACAAGATCAAGAAAAAAACGTATCGTTTAATAATAAGAAAAGAATACAAAAGTTTCAAAAAGAGATGAAGAAAGAATCTAGTCAGGTAGAAGCCTACGATCCTCTATCAAAGGACATGGATAATGATGGGGTAATCGACCGATATGACATGGACTTTAGAGATAGTAATATAAGTTATAAAAGTCCTGATGTTAGAAATAAGAGAATAAAAAATAAACGAGGATTAGAGACTACTCCCCAAAGGGATGAAAAATTGAGAATGAATTATGATCCTGATGAGGAGAGGACTCGAGACAAAAAGAAAAAAACCAAGAAAGAAAAGATTAAAAAAGCATCGAAAGATGAAAAATCTATGTCGATTGATGGGATAGATAGGGATAAGATAAAAGATGATTTAGTTGTTGATTTAAAGACAAATAAAAATAAGAAATTAAAATCAAATCAACAGAAATTTAAAGATAAAAAGAAAAAGGGATTTAATCCTAAGAAAAAAGATAGTAAAGAGATACCTTCAGGACTAAAGAAAAAAGCGATAGATGGTAAATTAGATAAATCTATTATTTTATTAAGTTCAATGGCCACAAATTATATGGAAAGTGGCAAAGAAGATAATGTAGCAATAGATGCTTCGACAAAAGTAAGTAGTGGGATAGGAAAACTATCAGGGAAACTTAGAAATCACAAACTTAACAAAGCCTTTAAAATAGAGAAAAAAAGAAAGAAGTTTGAAAATAAAGTAAAAAAGAAAGAAAGAAAAACACTTTATAAAAGTCGTATAGAAGCATTTAAAAAGACCGAAGAATATGAGAAATCAAGTCGAATCCACCGCTTTTTTAAGAAAAAAAGGATAAAAAGACAATTAAGTAAAAAACATAGGGAATCTATCTTTAAAAGGGTTAAGAAATCGACAATTGGCTCTTTGAAAAAAGTGGCTTCACTCATTGAAAAAAAGAATAAGAGCATGGCACTTATAGTTCTAACTTGTTTAGGGCTATTTTTTATGCTATTTCAAACAGGCAGTAATATGGGAAGTATGATAACAGGTGTATCAGGAAATGTTTTGGCAACAACATATTTATCTGATGAATCCGTATTAAGCGATGTTGTTAATGAGTTTTCTAGCTACGAGTATGCATTACAAGATGAAATGGAAAGCATTGAAACGAACTATCCGGGATATGATGAATATCATGTAACCGGTGATACCGTAGGCCATGAAAATCATGAATTATTGAGTTTTCTTACAGCAAGATATGGAGAGATTAAATCGGTAGATGAGATAAAAAAGGAGCTTAAAACATTATTTAATAAGATGTATAAAAAAGAATATACCACAAGAAACATCATTAAATATGATGAAGAAGGCAACTCTTATATATATCGAATTATTACACTTAATATTCAAAAAAGAAACATTGATGAAATAGCAAGAGAGGAATTTCGAGGTCATGAAACAAATTTGGCTCATTATTTAACCTTGCTAGAATCAAAAGGTAATATGGAGGCTGTATTTGGCTCAGGAAATGGAGATCTATCAGAGATTATTAACAATCCAAATTTTGGGAATCCAGGAATTGCATTTGATGATGAAACCGTTAAGCAGCTGTTTCAAGAAGCCGACAAACATATCGGGAAAAGATATGACTTTGGAGCGAATGGACCAAGGAATTTTGATTGTTCATCCTTTGTATGTTGGTCATTTACTCATTCAGGAGTGAAGAATATGCCAAGGACGACAGCATGGGGTATTTACAAAGACTATTGTAATCCAATATCTCCAAGTGAAGCAAAAGCAGGAGACATCATCTTTTTTCAAGGAACATATAATAGCGGGAGTCCAATAAGTCATGTTGGTATCTATGCAGGTAATGGCATCATGGTTCATGCAGGAGATCCTATCAAATATGTAAGCATTAATACTCCTTATTGGAGAGAGCATTTCTATGGATTTGGTAGGGTCAAGTAAGAAATGAGGTGATACGATTTTGAATAAAAAACTTCAAAGAAATATACAAAGACAAAATAAACTTGAAATAAAAATAGAAGAGATGCAAACAGAATTGGAAATACTAAAAGAAGAACAAATTGAGATGGAAAATATGGAAGTTATTAAAGCATATAGAAGTCGAGAAATATCGTTAGATGAGTTTTTAGAAATAGTTAGACAAGATAAACCTAAAAAAATAGAAGATGAAAATTTATCAAGTATATAGAAGAAAGGACAATAAATGATGAAAAAGATAATGAATTTTGCACTAGCATTATTGCTAGTTATGGGAAGTATATTTAGTGGAATAGGAACACAGAAAGTATCAGCACAAGAAGTTTGGACAGAAGAAGATTTTTTATACAGTTCACCGGGACATATCATTGCATTTAGTGATAAAGGAATGGAAAAACAAAAGACAAATAAAAACTTAAAATTTCCAGAAGGGACAATTAGTGTCAAAGGGAATTATATGCTTTATCACCAAGATGATCCCGTTGCAGAACAAAGGGAGTTTGGGAGACCACATAAAACATATGAGTCGGTTACATTTCCTGACAGTGTAACAGATATTGGGTATGCAACTCTGTATATGGCAAAAATTGACAAGCTTATATTACCAAAAGGACTTAAACGAATTGGAGGAATTGCATTTTTCCCATGTGGACTTAAAGAAGTGAATCTGCCAGAAGGTCTTTTAGAAATTGGGCATAATGCTTTTGAAAAAAATGAGCTAACGGAAATTACAATACCTAGCACAGTTAACAAAATTGATAAATATGCCTTTGTATCTAATCAATTAAATAAAATAGTTATAAAGGGACAACCAGAGATTAAGGAATATGCTTTTTCCAAACAAAAATCGAATTACAGTCCAAAGCAAAACCCTTTTTATGAAAATCATTTTGGATATAAAAATAATATCGGGTTTAAAGAGCTACCTGATGGACTGACATTTAAAGATGGAGAATATAGTTTTCTTAATGACAGTATAGAAGAAGTAACAGCAAAATTTGAAATACCAGCAATTCACTATGATGGGGAGATAACAATTCATAATCCTCATAAATGGAGTAATGGTACGCAATCAGAAGCTACTCAAGATGATGTCACTGAATTAGAAAATAAGATAAAAGAATTAGAAGATAAAATTCTAGAATTATCGAATGATAAGATCAAGAATGAGAAAAAAATTAAAGAACTAGAAGAAAAACTCATAAATTGCCAAGATAAAGGTGAAAAACTCAAAATAGAGAAGAAAGAATTAGAGAAAGCTGTTGAGGAAAAGAATGTAAAAATCTCAGAATTAGAAAAAGCTATCGTTGAGTTAACGAATCAAGATGCTAAAAACAAAGCAGAACTGGAACAATTAAAGGATGAAGTAATAAAGTTACAAGAGGAAAATAGTGAACTAAAAAATGAACTTGAATCCACAAAGTGGGAACTTGAGGCAGAAAAAGCAAAAGAAGATAAACAGCAAGAAAGAATTAAAGAATTAGAAGAAAAGGTTAGTGCATTAGAAAAAGAAATAGAAGATAAAGATAAAATCATTCAAGAGAAGAATGAAAAAATTAAGGAACTAGAAACTCAACTAGCCAAAAAAGTAGAAGAAATTGAAAAGTTAAATGAAACGATTCAGTCATTAGAAAAAGAAAAAGAAAATTGTTGTAAGAAGATAGAAGTATTAATTAAGGAAATAGAAGCCTTAAAAACTGATGTAGAAAAAACGAAAAACGATCTGACAGAAAAGATAACATCACTGGAGGAACAAATTACTAACCAAGAAGAAACCATAAAAAAACTAAAGGAAGAATTGGATAAGAAAGCAAAAGAATTTAAAGAATTATTAGAACAAAAGAAAGATAAAGAAGATTCTGAAAAGGAAAAAGCTGAACTGGATAAGAAGTTAGAAGAATTAATAGCTAAACAAAATGAGTTAGAGAAAAAGCAAAAGGAAGAGGAAGAAAAAAAGAATTATAAGATTGAAGTTGATGATATAACAGAAGGTGATAAAGAAGTATTTGGAAAGACACAAAAAGATTGGTATGTAGATATTTTTCATGGCAAAAGAAGAATCGGAAATGCTACAGCTGATAGTAGAGGATACTTCACAGTTAAACTAAAAGAAGATGTAAAAGCAGAAGATAAATTAACCATTCATGCAGAACATCCAAAAAAAAGTAAGAAAAATATAGAAATAACTGTAACCATAAAAAAGAAAGAGACGAAAGATAATAGTAAGGATACAAAACAGAGTAAAGACAATATTTTAAATGAAGTCAATGGATTTAAAGAGTTCTCAGTATTTCAAATCGGGAAAAACTACTATAATCTTATCAACAATGGGAAAAAGACATCAGTATATATGGATGTAAAACCTTATATAGAGAATGACAGAACAATGCTACCGTTAAGATATGTGGCCTATACTTTGGGAATGAATGTGGAATATGAAGATGCTACAAGAGAAGCTATTTTTTCCAATAAAGAAAATCTTGTCTTGCCAATGAAGTCTTTAAGACTAAATATTGATACAGGGATTATGAAAACCAGTGATGGAAAGATTCACTATTCAGATACTAATCCTGTCATTATCAATGGAAGAGTTCACGCTTCAATAACGAATATTGCTAATGCTTTTGGGTTAACTAATGGAACAATAGAAGATGGAAGGAATAATACGATTGAATGGGATCAAAAAAATAAAGCTGTATATGTCTTTAAAAATGTAAAATAACAAGGAGGAAAATATGCAAAAAAGATTATTAGGAGTAGGGCTTGTTGCCTTACTCCTTTTTACAATTATATTTCCTATCGGAGTATTCGCTTCAACAACGGAGGAAGAAATTCAAAAGTATGAGAATCTTTATGAGCCTGATGGTAATCAGGAATTTGAAGACTTTATCAAGACAAATGATGTATATTTACCATCAGGAGAGAATATACCATATCAAGAAGTCCCGAAAGTTCCTAACAAATCCAATGAGAATAAGGTAAAACCTGTAGAAGGTGGTAATGAGAAAGCTGTAAATCCATTAGCTACAAAAGAACATAAAGCACGAGGAACTATAATTGAAAATGTAGACAAAAATAATGTGGATTTAACGCCAAAAGTCATACCTGCACCTACGTCTAATGCCATTGAGCCAACAAATAAAGAAGTTCCTGTTGAGCAATCAGAGTCAGAACAGAAAAATAATATAACAGAAGAAAGCAATTCTAAACAAGAAGATAAGGAGAAAAAGACAGTAGATTTTCGTCAGTTTTTAACCTTTCAGACTAAAAGTGGAAAAACATTCCACCTTATCGTGAATCATGGAGCCAATCAAGAAAATGTACAATTACTGACAGAGGTTGGTGAGCAAGACTTACTGAATATGATAGAAGATGATCCAAGTAATAAAATGAAGAAAGAAGAGCCGAAGAAGGCAGAGCCAAGGAAAGAAGAACCGAAAAAAGATGAATCTAAAGAGACCAATAAGAAAGTTGAAAAAGAAAAGTCGGGAAAAGGGTTATATTTCATTATTGGAATTATTCTTCTGTTGGTAGTAGGAGCGGGATATTATTTTAAGGTATATAAGAAAGAAGATCATGAACTGGAAGGTAATTTTGATGAACTAGAAGATGACTACGATGAGTATGAAAATGATGAATATGAAGCAAATGAGCATGACGATTATGAAGAGAATGACGAACTTACTGTCCCAGATGAAGATGATTTTGAAGAGGAATAAAATTTAACACAAAAGAAATATAAAAAAAGCGGTTGAGTTTTAAACTTAATCGCTTTTTAGATTTAAGGAGGATTTTATGAAATTAATAATTTGTGAAAAGCCCAGTGTAGCAATGAATATTGGGAAAGTGCTTAATGTAAAAGGTAGAAAAGATGGATATTTAGAAGATGATAATTATGTCATATCATGGTGCATTGGTCATTTAATCGGTATGGCAACACCAGAAGTTTACGACGAAAAGTACAAGACTTGGAGAATTGAAGATTTGCCAATAATCCCTAAAGCTTATCAGTATGAGGTTTTACCTAGAGTAAAGAAACAATATGGCATATTGAAAAAATTATTGAAAAGAAAGGATATCGACGAAGTTGTCAATGCGTGTGATAGTGGTCGAGAAGGAGAATTAATATTTAGACTTGTCTATAATCATACCGGATGCAGGAAAAAAATCAAAAGACTTTGGATATCCTCCATGGAAGATAAAGTAATCAAAGAGGGAATGGATAATTTAAAAGAGGGTAGTAATTATGAAAATTTATATGATTCAGCAGTTGCAAGACAATGGGCCGATTGGTTAATTGGCATGAATGGAAGTAGATTATACTCCAAATTATATAATAGCAACTATTCCATTGGACGTGTTCAAACGCCAACTCTTGCAATGATTGTCAAAAGAGATGAAGAAATAAGAAAATTCAAGCCTGAAAAATATTTTGTCGTGGATTTAGTAGGAGAAGAGTATTCCCTATCAACAAAGAGAATCGACGATCCAGTTATTGCAGAACAAATTAAAAATACGATTCCAAAAACCTTAACTATTGATGAAATAGAAGAAAGTCAAAAAACAACAAAACCAGATAAAATCTACGACCTAACAAAATTACAAAGAGAAGCAAATAAAATATATGGATTTAGTGCAAAGCAAACATTAGATTATGCTCAAAGCTTATATGAGAAAAAGCTAATCACTTATCCAAGAACAGATAGTTGTTACTTATCAGAAGAGATGAGTAAAGATAGCGTAGTCGATTTAGTGACGAAATTAGAGAAAGATATTGTTATTAATACAGATAATTTAAATGGGATATTTAATTCAAAGAAAGTTAGTGATCACCATGGTATCATACCTACACAAAGTTCTATTCATTATGACATGGGAACCGTCCCCGAGTCGGAGAAGAAAGTATATGACTTAATAAAATATAAATTAATTATGGCTTGTTCAGATAATTTAATAGAAAATAAAACAAAAGTAAAAGCCCTATTTGATAATATGGAATTTTTTGCCAGTGGAAATGTTGTTACAGAAGAAGGCTTTACGAAGTACATGATAAAAGATAAAAAAGAAACAATACTTCCAAAAATCCATAAAGGAGATGAATTCGAGATAAAAGAAGTAAAGATAAGTGAAAAGTATACATCTCCCCCGAAGCAATATACTGAAGAAACTATTTTAAAAGCTATGGAGTTAGCAGGTAAAGAGAAGATTGAGAAAGGAATAGAAGTTGAAAGAGTTGGATTAGGAACGCCGGCAACAAGAGCATCTATTATTGAAAATTTAATCTATAAAAAATATATCAAGAGAGATGGTAAGAAATTAATCCCTACTCATAATGGTATTGCAGTAATAAGTGTAGTAGCAGAAGAATTAACGAGTCCTGAAATGACAGCAGACTGGGAGAATAAATTGGCAAAAATCGCAAGTGGAGAAATGAATCGAGAAATGTTTATGAATGACATCACCCATCTTTTAAGAGAACTTATTGAGCCATATCGAAAGATATAGGAAAAGAAGATAATAAGAGAATAAAATCATATTGAAGAAAAGACAACAAAGTGAGGGGATACTGTGGAAGATAGATATAAAAATATCCCTGAAGAGCTAAAAAAAGAGAAGAGATGGTGTTTATATAAAAAAATTTATAGAGATAAAAAAACTACAAAAATCCCAATCATGCCAAATGGAGAATTTGCGAAAGTAAATGATAAATCGACATGGCAGGATTATAACTCTTGTTTAAAAGCAATTGATAAAGGGGTAGGCGATGGATTGGGATTTTTTCTAGGAGATGGTTATTTAGGGATTGATATAGACAAAGTTTATCAAGATATACAGGAATACTATGACAATAAGAACACCCAAAGCATGACAGCTGAATTTTTAAGGGAATTATCTACCTATGCAGAAATATCACCATCAGGAACGGGAATACACTTTATAGGGAAAGGATATGTTCCAGGCGATAGAAAGAGATATAAAAATTTAGAGATCTATGATGAAGGACGTTTTTTTACAGTCACTGGGAATATCATAAAAGATAAAAACAGAAATGAAATTAAAAGTTTAAATAAAGAACTCAATCCACTGTATAAGAAATATATGGAATCTACTTTGCCGAATAAAAAAAATCATAATAGAAAGATCGTAAATCGAACTTCTGATATCTCACTTAATGATTGTTTAGAAAAACTCTTTCAAAAGGGCTATTTTAACTATACTGGAGATGATGTAAGAGAAATATATAAAGGAAATTATGAAAAGTATTTTACAAGTCAATCTGAAGCTGATTTTTTTATGATAAGGCAATTGCTTTATTATTCAGGTGGAGATATAGAAAAAACGATCCATTTAATGCAAGAGAGTGGATTAAGGCGAAATAAATGGGAATCATCAAGAGGAAACATAAGCTATTTAAGATATATTACAAATAAAGCATATCAAAGTATGACAAGATTTTATATGGAAGAAAAACATGTTGAATATAAATCTGATAAGGAAGGTGATAAGGTGGCAAGATACACAACTGCTGAAATAGGACAAATAATTCAGGGTACAAAAGAAGATATAAAACAAAAAGAACAATACATTGCTTTTCTTCGCACTATGGGGAATAACTATAAATATGCCTATGCACATCAATTAAGTATTTATCAAAATAAGCCAGATGCCACAGCTTGTGCTGAATTTGATTTTTGGAAAAATAACATGAATAGAATTGTAAAAAGAGGCGAAAAGGGAGTTCCCTTAATTGACTTTGAAACAGGAAAATTGAAATATGTATTTGATGTATCACAAACGGTGAGTATCAACAAAAATATAAATGAAGTAAAACTATGGGAGTATGACTCAAGTAAACACAGGAGTGCCTTAGATGAATTAATAGACAGATCTAAACTTATAAGTAGCGACAGTCTTTTAAGTGAAACAGAAAAGATAGATTGGCTTGTAAAATCATATTCGAAGGAAATATATCAAGATATCATTAACCGAATCTCAGATAGTGCGTTAGAAGAGGTAAATAAGCTTGAAATATTAAACTTCTTTGAAGAATCAATAAAAATTGCAGTTGCAGAACGCTTAAACATTGAAAGAGAAGTTGATTACAGGAACTTAAATCCCATAGGTACATTATTCAAGGAAAATGATGATTTAGATACTATTTGTAGCGGCATATCTAGAGTTGATAAAAATATTCTTATTAATATAAATCGAGAAATTACAGCTATTAATGCTAAAATGGCCAGAGAAAACACCATTAAAAATGAAAGAGCTATGGAAAAAAATATTGAGGAGCGTTATAATGAGCCTACAGAAAAAACAGATGCCGATTTAAATATAAAAGAAGTAGGAGGGGAAAAACATGGCAGAGAAAATCACTCTAGGGAACAGGGAATATTTACTAGAGGAGGGAATCTACAAACCAATAGTAATAGAAACGCCATTCGAGAAACAAGGGGGAACATATCGAATGAAATTAATCAACGGAATGGAAACCTTAGTTCCGAATATGACCAAACCGAAACTCATCAATCCAATGACACTCAAAAAATGGAGCAAAATGAGATTAGAATACCTGAAGGAGAACAAGACAGATTCATATCAAATGATGGTAATGGAAGGAACGCTCAAGAAACATCTGGAAACAATTCAAGAGCAAGTAGAAGAGTTTCTGGAGAAGGAAGAATTGAAAATGATGGAATCTTGGGGATTGACCAACGAACTGAAGAATCAAGATTTTCTGAAATACGCAGGACTAAAGAAGAATATGGAGATGACGCTAGAAGAAATAGCAATGAAACAATACATTTGGATTTAGAAGAAAATAAAGACAATAGAGAAGCCGATAAGGCTTCTTTTTTGTATTCTAAAAATGATGGGCAAGTTAAAATAACACTACCTTTAAGTCAAGATGAAGTCGATACGGTATTGATACATGGTGGCAATGAATTTAAGAGACATCATTTAGTCGTTGCTGAATTTTCAAAGGAAAAAACAGAAGAAGAACGAGGGGAGTTTCTTAAAAGTATCTTTCATGGTGGAGATGGGTTTGAGATAAATGGAGAAAATATATCTGCATGGTATGGAGAAGAAGGAATTTATCTAGCAAAAGAAAAATCTGCAAGAAGTAATCCAACACAAATTATTACATGGCCAGAAGTGGCAAGTAGAATTGAAGAATTATTAGAACAAGAAAATTATGCGACAAATATTGAAATTGACGAAGCCCTTGGATATGAAAGAGAACAAATAGCCGAATCTCTCCTGTTTTTATATAGAGATATTTCTGAAAAAGGAAAGGAGATAGGTTATCTAAAGATATTAGAACCATTTGACGGAGGTGGTTTTCCAGATACAATTTCGCAAATTAAGATTTCCCTAGAGGATCCTGTTTTTAGGAAAAAGCTGTTTGAAGAATTCAATCATTTTATGCAAGATTATATAATAGATAATCAAATTATGCGATTTCAACACCATAATTTTGAAAAACTTAAAAAAGCTATACAGGAGTTGGACATACCTAGAAAAGAATTTAAATCTGATCTCATGGAACTTCCTACGATAAAAAAATTTATTACTGAAGATGAAATTGATGAAATAATAAAAGAAGGAAGTAATATAAGAGGTGGGAAAAATAGAATATATGAATATTTTAAAGAGAAACATACATTAAAAGATAAGGCTGAATTTCTCAAAAATGAATATGGGATAGGAGGAAAGGCTCCTGCCATCTCAGGAGAACGAAACAGTGGGGAATGGCACGATGCCAAAGGGATTAAATTAGAAAAACAAGACTGTGAAACAGTTCATTTGCCATGGACTCATGTAGCAAGAAGAATTGATCAGTTAATGACTGAGGAACTTTATAGGGCTGTTGAAGAAACACAAAATTTAGAAAATGATATTGAAAATAAAAACTACTATAATAAGGACAATCCTAATGACTTGATGACAGAGGAAATGCTAGAACGTGTGCCTAAACTTTATGAACAAGAAAAAGTAGCTTTAGAAAATACAGAAGTCCATGCAGCTTATATAATTCCTTTTCGTTCCAATTGGACTTGGTACTTGACTGAGTATGATAGAGAAAGTCAAGATGCCTTTGGTTTAGTCTTGGGGAATGAAGTAGAATGGGGATATTTTAATTTAAATGAATTAAAAGAATTGAATGCACAAAGATTAGTGTTAGAGGATTTTCCTAAAACGTTTAAGGAGATAGTCGACACAGAATTAAAAAAACAAATGACAGAAGAAGAATTGAATAGAGCATTTCTTGGCAAATTATCCTTTGAGGAAAATAAAAAAGAAATAGAAGAAGATATAATAAGTCGAAATGACGAATTAGAAAAGACATCTTATGACTTAACTTATAGTGAAATAATGCCAAATGGCAATACTGTCATTTATCATGAAGATGAATCAGTTGCTATGGTTGCACAAAATGGACGATTGGTGATCTATAACGATTATATGGACGATAATATAAAACTTGATTTAGTGGGAAGGGCATTACGGATACAAATAGATTATTCACCAGAAGATATAGATGACGGAATCGTTCTTAAAGGAATACCAGATACATTCTATATTAAAGAAAAAGAAATCATAAATGGAAAAAAATATTATCTATTAGAAAGTCAAACGAAGTATGAGGAGATTCCTAATATTATTATCAACGAGGAAAAAGAAATAATAGATGATAATATTATTAACGGATTCGAAGAATTTAAAGAGTTTTATCCTAAAGGCAATGAGGAATTAAGCTTGGATGAAGAAAACCTAGATAAAAAAGTGATTTCCATAAATGAAATTGAGAATAGGCTTTTTGAAGTTTTAATTAATGACGAAAGTCTAGCAAAAGAAATTATAAAGGCAAGAGAGACCTTGGGCAATAACACTCTAGCAAGCTTTCATAGTGTATTTCAAAGAGAATACGCTAAAATCATGAGGGAAGTTGCAGATTCGCAAGGTAATCTTCCGGAAGATATGAAAACCATTGATAATGTAAATAGCTTTAGACTTAAAATTGAAAAAAGATATGAAGAATATTTAGAAGATTTACTCAACAAGAATGTAAGAGGTGACATAGAAAAGCTAGATATAAAAGAGGGCGATATAGTAAGAACAGAATATGATAATTATTTAAAAATCAAGCGTATTTCTACAGGATATGATGAATATAATAAGCCAATTACTTATTATTCATATGACGCTTATTTTGATAAGGATCTAAAATTATTTTCACATTCTTTTGAGGGACAAATAAAAAACGCTGTTGAAGTATTTAGAAATGAAATAGAAAGTCTTGGGAAAGAGAAAGAAGAATCAGTACAAGATAGGTTAGATGATAAAATTGCAGTTAAGGTAGGCAATTACTACACTTTAGTTAATAGGAAAGATGTAGATAATATTAATTTGGAAACGACAGAAATAAAGATATATCCGTCAAAAGATAATAGAGAAGGCAAAGTCTTTGAGTTATATCGAGGGAAAACCTTTGAAGATAGTCAGAAAGTAGATGAATTATTTGACGGTAAATATGTGTCGATGACAACGACAAATCTTAGTAACTTAAATGATGTCTTTGACCTTAATCGTCAAGGAATATACGAAATTGAAAGGGATGTTGTTACAGGGCAAACAGAAGGTTATGACTATGAGATTGTAAGTTTTGGACAGCAATTTCCCGATTATTATAATGACATCTATATTGGAAATGCAAATTTACAGATAAATGGACAGAATCAATTCATCGCCTACATTAACAAAGAAAATGATATAAAATTTGAGATTGATTTGCCAGAAGATGAAATCCAAAAAGTAATGGAGATTCGAGATAAAAAAGAAATATTATCAACGCTTATTGGAAAAGAAATAGAAGAAAACGGTCAGTATGAATATGATTATTCTAATGAGCAACTCCTATTATTAAGGCATTCTATCGAAGATGATAGATTGACGCCTCATCCCATTGATAAAGAGAGTATAAATGACAGACATGGTTATGAAGGCGAATTAATTCTTGATCTTAAGGAAAAAGCATTAAAACAACGCATAAAGTATAACGGTTATATCATTAATGAGAATACAGTAATACCTTATGATAACTATAAAAATGTGCTAAATAAGTTAGACTATTTAATGGACGACAATCATCGAAATGTTTTACTCACTGGGTATATAAATCAGCAGATTTTAAAAGATAAAGAAAGTAGTAAAGAATCCATATATCAAGAAGGAATGGAAGTTAGATATCAAGATAGGGACTATATTATTGGAGCGATAAAAGATGAAGGCAACTATAAGACAATTAGACTTGATGATACAGAAGGAGTTTTAGGAGGATTCATTACAGGTAGTGAAACAATCCTTTTTCAACGAGATGAGGACTTAGATTTAGAAATTCTTGAAAATAGCCTTTTAGAAGAATTAAGACAGGCTTATAACGATTTTGTAGAAAAAGAATATGGTACAGATCCATTAGATAAAAAGGAGTTCTATCATTCTGAAACAATAGGTCTCGCCTATACGGATGGTTTAGGAGAAAATGAGAATTATCAAATTCAAATAGACTACGATTGGAAACGTGAAAAAGAAATCACGACAGTGTCGAGTGAATATTTAGAAGTAAAAAAAGAGGTTGATGTTTCCCGTGCACTGATGATTAAAAACTTTGAAGCAGAGTTTGATGACTTTATATCTCAAGAAAATACAGGGATATTATATGACGATTTAGACGAGTTAGAAAGATTAAGTAGAGATCAAGATTTATTCAGATTAAATCAAAAATTGATGGAACTTGATTATTCAGTGGATTTTCAGGAGAATAACAAAGTTCAAAATCAACAGCTTGAAATGAATCAATTGTTTAGCATAGAGAATGAAGAAATAGTAGATAAAGATGAAGAAAAAAACCTGTCACCTAGAGAGAGTAAACTAGAAGAAAGAGCAAATAATCAATCATTAGAAGAAGAAAATAAACTTGAAAATTATACAATTACTACTGAGAATGAACAATTACCACCTTCAAGAAGATTGCAAAATAATATAGAGGCAATTAAACTCATTAAGCTACTAGAGAAAGAGAATAGACATGCTACTTTAGATGAACAAGAGATATTGGCAAAATATGTCGGTTGGGGAGGTTTAGCTGATGTCTTTGATGAAGATAAGGGTGGACAGTGGCAAGAAGCTAGAGAATTTTTAAAAGCAAATTTAAGCAAAGAAGAGTTTGAAAATGCTAGGGCATCTACTTTAACAGCATTTTACACACCAAAGGTGGTCATAGATAGTATTTATCGAGTAATGGCAAATATGGGATTTAAGAGCGGAAACATTTTAGAGCCATCACTTGGGGTAGGAAGATTTATAGGAAACTTACCTGATGAGATGAAAGGATCGAATGTTTTTGGTGTAGAATTGGATAGTCTTAGTGGGACGATAGCAAAACAGCTATATCCTAATAGCAATATTCAAATAACAGGATTTGAAGATACACAGTTTTCCAATAATTTGTTTGATATAGCAGTTGGTAATATACCATTTGGTGAATATAAGGTTAGAGATCGTGAGTATGAGAAAAATAATTTCTTAATTCACGATTATTTTTTTGCGAAAACCTTGGATAAAATTCGTTCAGGAGGAGTACTTGCATTTGTAACATCCTCCGGGACTATGGATAAAAAATCAGATGATGTGAGAAGATATTTATCAGAAAGAGCAGAATTTTTAGGGGCAATTCGATTACCTAATAATGTATTTAAAGGAGAAGCAGGAACAGAAGTAACAAGTGATATTATTTTTCTTAAAAAAAGAGACAAGCTATTAAAATCTAACGAAGAATGGATAGACTTAGCCACAGATAGCAATGGACATACCTATAATCAATATTTTGTAAATCATCCCGAAATGGTTTTAGGAAACATGGAAAATATAACAAGTAGATTTGGACATAGTTTAGCATGTGTTCCTATAGAAGGAATGGATTTAGAAGAACAACTGAATAAGGCTATAAAAGAAATTCATGGAGAGATTGATACAATAGAGATTGAAGAAGATTTAGAGGAGATATTAAGTATCCCCGCAGATGATGATGTAAAGAACTTTTCATATACTGTTATTGATGACAAAATCTATTTTAGAGAACAGTCAAGAATGTATGAAAAGACAGATTTAAAAGATACAGAAAAGGCCACCATTAAACAATATATAAAAATTGAAAAATCACTCAGGGAAGTTATTGATTTGCAAGTTAAGGATGCTTCTGAAGATGAAATAAAGAAAGCTCAACAAGAATTAAATAAACTCTATGATGAATTTAATGATAATTATGGGAGAATAAATGACAAGAAAAATAGAAGATTACTTAGAGAGGATGGGCATTATTCCTTAGTATCCACACTTGAAAACCTAGACAATAAAGGTAACTTTATAGGAAAATCTGATATTTTTGATAAGAGAACAATCAAGAAATCAGTTGTTATTGAACATACAGATAGTGCCCAAGATGCATTAATTTTATCAGTTAGTCAGAAAGGGACAGTGCATATATCCTATATGGAAGAGTTAACGGGTAAATCAAAAAAAGAATTACTTGAAGAATTAAAAGGAGAGGTATTCTTGAATTTAGATACCTATAAACCGACAGATATTAATCCCTTTGAAGCAGCACTAACAGGAGAAGATTTGGCAAGAAAATATATTACTGCTGATGAGTATCTTAGTGGAAATATAAGAAACAAGATAGATATCCTTGACCAATATATTGAAAATATCGAAAGGGAACTTACACAAGACGAAAGAAATAGAGTTGCTATCAGTCCAGATTATACGATATATACTGAAGATGAAAAGCAAAAGTTTCGAAATGAATTAATTCAACTACAATATCAAAAATCAAAACTAAAAGAAGTTATGCCAAGAGAATTAGAAGCAGGTGAAATATCCATAAGAATGGGTGCGACATGGGTAGATCCAAGTGATTATGAAGCCTTTATGTTTAATCTATTAAAGACATCATCTTATGAAAGACAAGATATAGAGATTAGGTATTCAGCCTTTAGTGGTGAATGGAGAGTGGAGGGGAAATCTAGAGATAAATATAATGACCTTGCCAACTTAACTTATGGAACAGAAAGAGTAAGTGCCTATAAATTAATAGAGGACAATTTGAATTTAAGAGACACCAAAGTTTATGATCGCATTACAGACTCAAATGGTAAGAAAGTTTCAATCTTAAATAAAAAAGAAACCATGTTAGCAAATCAAAAACAAGAAACGATTAGAGAAGAATTTAAAAACTGGATCTTTGAAGAGCAAAATCGAAGAGATAGACTTGTAAAGAAGTATAATGAATTATTCAATTCCATAAGACTTAGGGAATATAACGGTGACAATCTATCCTTAGATGGAATGAGTACAGAAATTGAATTACGACAACATCAAAAAGACGCAATCGCAAGAGGTCTATTTGGAGGAAACACATTACTTGCTCATGAAGTAGGAGCAGGAAAAACCTTTGAGATGATTGGCATTTCAATGGAATCACAACGACTGGGATTAAGTAGCAAATCTCTTTTTGTAGTGCCGAATCATATCACAGAACAGTTTGGACGTGAGTTTATGGAACTTTATCCCTCGGCTAACATTTTAGTGGCAAATAAACAAGACTTTGAACCAGCAAGGCGCAAAAGATTTTGTGGAAGAATTGCAACAGGAGGATATGATGCCATTATTATAGGGCATAGTCAATTTGAAAAAATACCAGTTAGTAAAGAGCGACAAGAATATGAGATTCAAAGTCAAATAGATGAAATTATGGAATATATTGAGGAGTATAAACATAGACGAGACCAGAAATTCACCGTAAAACAAATGGAAAAAACACTAAAATCTTTGCGATTGAAACTCGAAAAATTAAATGATGATTTTAAGAAAGATGATGTTGTTACATTTGAAGAATTAGGGATTGATAAGCTATTCATTGATGAAGCTCATATGTACAAAAATCTCTATTTATATACTAAAATGCAGAATGTAGCAGGTATTCCTAATAATGATGCTAAGAAATCTTCTGATATGTTTATGAAATGTCGTTATATGGATGAATTGACAAATGGAAAGGGTATCGTTTTTGCGACAGGAACACCTGTCAGCAACTCAATGGCAGAATTGTATACAATGCAAAGATATTTACAGTATGACCGATTAAAAGAAATGGGGCTTAGACATTTTGATTCATGGGCAGCAAATTTTGGGGAAACCGTAACAGGAATTGAATTATCGCCAGAAGGGAATAGTTATAGAGCGAAAACAAGATTTGCAAAGTTTTTTAATTTACCAGAATTGATGAATACGGTAAAAGAATTTGCAGATATTAAGACATCAGATATGTTACACTTACCTACGCCTATTGCTAACTACAAAACGATTAAAACTATGCCGAGTGAAGAACAAAAAGAAATTTTGGAATCTCTTTCCAAAAGAGCTGATGATGTTAGAAATAAGGTTGTTGAACCAACAAAGGATAATATGCTAAAAATAACAAATGATGGGAAAAAATTAGCCTTGGATCAACGATTGATTAATCCCTTACTACCAGATAAGGAAGATAGTAAAGTGAATACTTGTGTGAAAAATGTATTTAGTATATGGGATAAATATAAGGATCAAAAATCAACTCAAATCATCTTTTGTGATATGTCTACTCCCTCAAAAGAGTTTAATATCTATGATGATATAAAAGAAAAGTTGACGAATATGGGAGTACCTGAAGAAGAGATTGAGTTTATTCATAGTGCTAAAAATGCTCAGGAAAAAGATGCTATCTTTGATAAAGTTAGGAAGGGAGAAATTAGAGTATTATTAGGCTCAACTGCTAAATGTGGAGCCGGAACAAATGCTCAAGATAAATTAATTGCTATTCACGATCTTGATGTCCCTTGGAGACCTTCGGATTTGCAACAGCGTGCGGGACGAATTGTGAGACAGGGCAATGAAAATGATGAGGTGCATATATTTAGATATGTTACTGAGCATACATTTGATGCATACCTATTCCAGATTTTAGAGAACAAACAAAAATATATTTCTCAGATTATGACTAGCAAAACACCTGTTCGAGTAGCGGAAGATGTTGACGAGGCAACATTAAATTATGCTGAGATAAAAGCACTAGCTACGGGGAATCCCTTAATTAAAGAGAAAATGGACCTCGATGTCGAAGTATCAAAGCTTAAAATGTTAGAAGCAAATTTTAAATCCAATTTATATAAGCTTGAAGATAAGATACACAAAAGCTACCCAAAAGAGATTGAAAGATTAAAAACAGAAATAGCAAAGATAGAAAAAGATGTAAATAAAACAGAAAGGTATAACGAAGGGGAAAATAAATTTACATCGATGACTATTGATGGCAAAAAGATAAAGGATAAAAAGATTGCGGGAGAAGAACTTCTTAAAAAAATAAAGAAAATTAAAGTTAATTCTGAGGAAGGAATGGAGTTAGCAGAGTACAGAAACTTTAAGATATATGGGAAGTATAACTCTATGTTCAATCAGTATTCCATAATTGTAGAAGGGAATGGTAAATATTATGGAGAATTTGGAACAGATCCAATTGGAAATATTACAAGACTAGATAATATATTGGATAAATTACCCGAACGGATAGAGCAGACAAAGAACAAATTGAACAATGTGGAAGAACAACTTGAAAATGCAAAAATTGAAGTTAAAAAGGAATTTCCTCAAAGACAGCTTCTGCATGATAAGAATCAGAGATTGCTTGAGGTAAATCATCTTTTAGATCTAGGAGAGGAGGAAACAATGGTGCAAGAAGATCCATTACTAAAAGAGGTGAAAGAAGAAATTATAAACTTCTTAAACGCTGAATATGATGAAGAATATGCTATTGAAAATTTTGATGACCTATTTCCAGATTTAAGTGAAATAGGAATAGCACATACAACGACACCAGATGAGAAACATCAGATTCAGGTTAATTTGGATATTGAAAACTATAAACTAAGTCAATATGTAGATGATACATTAATTTATTCGTTAGATTTTAAACATGATCCCAAAGATGCTTCTAGCACTAAGGAATTAGCACAAATCAGTGCTAATTTACCGCTATGGGATTTTCAAGATTTAGTTTATGTTGACCCAGAAGTTTTGAAAGAAAAAATGGGTTATGAAATAGACGACGATGGAAATTATTATGATCCACTATCTAAAGATATGGACTTAGATGGTGTAGTTGATAGGTATGATGCAGACTTCAGAGATAATGCAATACAAGAAATTGGAGATATAGATAAGAAGTCAAAATCGGTGATGAATAAAATAAATGAATATCAAGCAAAAATTGATAGAGATGATAATGGAAAAAAGGTAGAATGTAGTGAAAAGGAAAGGTGATTTGAAGAATGATTTTGTAAATAACAGGGTATCTATATAATAGAATAAGATGTAGTAGGACTATGAACGGCTATGGGATTTGACAAAATCTAATGGTTCTGATATCATTATGATAAACAAAGATGGTGTCCCGCTACCTTTAAAGGTGGAACATTAAAGCGGGTGTCCCACTACCCTAAAAGGTGGAACATTAAGGTTAGTAGGGGAGATTTATTCTTCCCTACTTTTATGTTTTGGGAGAGAATATGATTAAATCAATAGATTATGGCTTTTACAAAGTGGATTATGAATATATTAAATTTCTTCATTCCTATGATAGTGAAGTTTATTTTAATTCCTCATATAAAGACAAATCAAAGCCTTTCTTAGGAATTATGGTAGGAATGAATGGGTTAAATTATTTTATTCCTCTATCCTCAGCTAAAGCCAAACATAAAAAATGGAAAAATGTATCCAGAGAACATTTTTTAATTTATGAAATTATAGATACCACAATCAACATAGAAGGAGATATTTATAAAAGCTACTCAAAAGATAAAAAGATGCATATATTAGGCTTATTAGACATAAAAAAGATGATACCAGTTCCTCAAGGCTATTTTGAAAAAATAGTATTTGATAATCTTAATGACTTTAGATACCAGGATTTATTTAAAAAAGAATATGCTTTTTGTTTAAAGATTAAGGATAAAGTATTAAGTCGAGTAGAAAATATTTATAATAGACAAAAAGAAACAGGAGAAGTAAAAACCATGTATTGCAACTTTAGCGTTTGTGAAAAGGCTATGTTGGAGTGGTTGAAAGATAAAAAATAGAATAGAGGGTTATATGAAGAGAATGAGTTTATTAATATAATTCATTCTCTTTTTTATTTGAATAAATAAGGAGGTAGAATATGAAACTAAATAAAGGAGATATGATTAAAACGAGTTTATCTGACAATACCATGGTGATTGATGTTGATAGGGTAAAAGATCAAGCTGTATTATTTGATGGCAACAAATTTGCTATTGTAGGAGGAATTGCCTATAACGAAAAAGAGAATAAAATCACTTGGGAAGGAGCAAAATATGCAGATGATTTGAATAATGTGTCTGTTGCAAAATCACAAGATTTAAAAGGAATGAAAGAACTATTATCTGTTCTGATGAATAATAACTATAAAGAGTTTGTTAAGTCTTTGGTGTCTATTGAAATGCAAATAGAAGATGAGACAATACTTAACGAGACTTATGATAGGTTTATGGATGATTCAGAAGCAGGATTAATCGATGAACGATTCAACTATTATATTGATGAGATGGAGCAAGATAAGTCAAAAGATTTGTCGAATGAAAAAGACAATGAAGAAAGAAAAGATACCAAAACTTCAAGAAATGAGGTGGAAGAAGTGGAACACGATAGTATAAAAGGAAACGTAGTTGGAGATCCTAAAATTTCTACTCATACAGCAAAAGATGGAAGAGAATTTAGTGTAGCAGCGTTTTCGGTTGCAGATAACGATAAAGATGGAAATACAAAATTCATACAATGTTATGCATATGACAATAAAATTCCAAAAGTTGAGAACTTAAAGAAGGGAGACTTCATCTCTCTAGTAGGAAAAATGCAACAATCAAAAGGAAAAAACGGAAAGACATTTGAAAACTTTAAAATATATGGAGTAAAAGTTTTAAAAGAGAAAGAACAGAATAAAGATAAGGTAAAATCTTCAGCGATAGGGAAGCTGAAACAATTCAAAAATAAAAGCAATAAACAAGAGCAAAGCAAAGGAAATAAGAATAATACTTTAGAAAGATA
>JAUNVD010000088.1 GCA_030537855.1 Tissierellia bacterium
GTCATAGGCTGTTTCAGGACTTCCTTCTAATGCCCAGTGCTTAAAGCTGTAGCCTGTCTTTGTTGGGGCAGTCGGTTCTGTTGCTTTCTCTCCTTCTGTTACAGTTTGAGTATCTGGAACAGGGGTACCACCATCGGCATTAAAGGTCACGGTATAGCTTGCTTTTTCTCGGATGGTTTTTTCCGGTGCCAATTCCTTGGTGGATCCATCGGAGAAGGTAATAATTGCTTTTCCGTCATTTTCTACGGTAATGCTTGCTGTGGCTGGTAAACTTGTGTTTGCATCTTTTATGGCTTGTGTTACCAATGCTTTTTCTTCAGCACTGACGGCTGTCGTATTATCCACTGGAGTTACAACAGGATCCTGTAATGTGAAGGCTTTTGCTTCGGTTTCTTCCACCGTAATGGTTACAGTACTTGCTGGCATGGTGAAGCTTCCACCGCTAACGCTAATTTCTTCATTTGTGGTGTCGTTTTTCACTGTGTATTTGTAGTCATTGGGTCTGCTGTTTGTGATGCTAACCGTATCACCCATTTGAGCGGTACCCGCTACCGTAAGTGCGTTTTCTGTATCACCTGTCACTTGGATGGTGTAATTCACTTTCTCGTATTGGGCGACTAAGGTGATGTTTCCATCTAGTATGGTTGCAAAGTCATAGGCTGTTTCAGGACTTCCTTCTAATGCCCAGTGCTTAAAGCTGTAGCCTTCGTTAGATGTTACTTCCGGTCTTGGGTTTATTGCTGATACTTTTAGGTCTTTTTTCACCCAATAAGCTTTTGGTATTGAATCGTCAGGAAAAATACCATTATTACCGGCTAAAAATGTCACTTTAAAATGTTCAGGCGAAGGAGCTGTCGCTTCATTTTCTTGTGTTACTGGCACAATATCTGCAACATATTGTGCTGATATGGTAAAATCTGTGTCCGTTTCTTTTACTTTATATGCCAATTGAGGATCCCAGCCTAAATGAGTAAAACCTTGATTTGCTTTTATTTCAGGCGATAAGCTTTCAGGAATTTCTACTCCTTTTTTTACCCAGAACTCAGTTTGAACATTTTGGTTGGTGAACTCACCATTATTCTCCGTTGAAAAAGTCACCCTCACATGTTTGCTAGAGGGAGGCAAACTTACCTCGTTAGTTACGGGAATTATATCTTCCCAAAGAGAATATTGTGCTGTGAGAGTTTTAACCCCTGAATCAACGTCTGACTCTGTTACTTTATACGGCATATTTTCATTCCAACGGTCATATCTATATTCATCATTAGCTTTTATTTGAGGGGCAGGATATTGGGCTGTTCCAATCTCCGAACCTTGCTTTACCCAATAAGCTTTCGTATCTGATGAATTAACAAACTCCCCATTTTCTCCATTTGAAAAAATTATTTTCACATGTTTTGAAGATGGTCTATTGGAATCTTCTGCTGTGGTTGGAATTATATTATCTATTAACTTGAAATGTGCCGTCATCACTCTGGTAACAACCTCACCGCCACCAGTTGGAATATCTAATTCCCATTTATCAAAAATATATTCATCTTTTGCTATAACATCTGGTTTTGTAGCCTGAACGTCATCATTATTCCATCGAATTCCATTTCTAATAAGAAAACTACGAGCATCTACACCGACAGTGTCTTCAGAAGAGGTTTTGAGAGTCCCATTGTTATCAGTGTTATAAGCAATTATTACATATTCTGATAAAGTAATTAAATCTCCGTCTTTATCTTTTTCAGGAATTGCCGAGTCTTCTCTATTAGTGGGATTAGAAGGAACACTAGGTTCATATGGCACAATACCGTTTGATTCATATCGAACTACATAAGTTTTATCTTCAGTCAATTCTCCTGTCACTAATTCTGGTGTCCACTTTGGATTTGCATTAACTTCGAACCCTGTTTTTGCAGTCGCCTTAGGGACAGGAATCAGTTCAAATAAATGTCCGTTCTTTACAAAATATCCAATATATTTTTTCTCAGTTATTGTCGGGTTTAAAGTACTTGATAGGGTTCCTTTTTTGGGCTCGCCCGTTTTAGAATTCTCATCAGCATAAAATCCAATTTTCACATAATTTGACGGAGCGCTTTCTTCAGGGTCTAAAATTTCTTTAATATATACAGCTGTAAATTCCGTATCTCCATTTTCAACAAGTACATTCCCTTCAGGTAGCTTCGGATCCCAACATCCCGTCTTCCAGCCGTCGTTAGCAACAACTGTAGGCACTGCTTCTTTAAACTGAGTCCAATTAAGACCTTTTTTCACATCTATATATAAAGTTGAATGATTTCCAGTTATCGTATTTAATTTACTAGACAAAGTACCTTGATCTCCAGCATGAAAAGTCAACCTTATATGAGTGGATGGAACTCCGGGTGTCGGAGATTCATCCGGATTGACATGACTGATCAATTCAGGATCAATATATTGTGCAGTATATACTTGATTCATAACCGTATCTCTTTCTCCTGGTAGAGTAGGCTGCCATAGTTCCCCATTCCCTTTTGGAGTAAATCCGACTTTGCCAGTCACTTCTGGTATCGGAATTGCGATAAAGTCTGCTTTTTTGTCTAAAATATAAGCTAAATATTTTACAGGTTCTGTAGTCTCTGTATTTTCGAAGGTACTATTTAATAATCCTTTTAAAGAATCTCCTATTTTAGACTCCTCATCTGCATAAAATTCGACTTTAACTTGTTTGTCAACGTCATATGCCTCATCGGGATTCGTAGTTTCTATAATATCTGCTTTCCAAACTGCATATGCAGTGATATTTTCCTGTAAGGTTTTCAAACCCGGAACAAATTGATTTTCTTCCCAATTTGAAGGATTTGCATTTCTATCTTTGCTCCAACCTACAAAAGTATAGCTTTCTCTTATTGGTTCAACGGCTTCCGTTTTAATATTTGTCTTAAAAACACGTACCAGATTTCCATCCGAGTCAAGCTCCCACAAATCTTGCCACGAATCACCAGGAAATGTTCCGCCCATTGGATCTAATATAAGCTTATGGCCCCATTGCGCGTAAACGTCAGTCTTTTCAGTTACAGGGGTATTCTTTTCAAACACATCCCCTCTTCCTAGCGGATCTTTATTCCATTCAATAAAGAAAAGCTTTTTGCTCTCGTCAGCAATATCAGTACGTGTTGTTTCTTCCTCTGTAGGCCAAGCTCTCAAATCCTTATCTTCTTGTGACAAGCCTGACTGTAACGGATTTTCGAAACCTTTATCTTCATATCCCTCTTCAAATAAAAACTTATCATTTTCGGGTGCTATTCTCTCCAAAATTTTAGGATTAGCAGCTTCATAGTTTAAATCAAAATTGACAAGAGCTTTTACCTTTGTTTCAACAAATTCCGAAGGAAATTCACTCACACGAAAATTACGAGCCTTTACTCGCATATCCTTTTTCAAGGTATTCGCAGGAAATTGATTTTCTAAATTTCCTTTCGTAAATTTAAAATCATATCCCGTTCCAGCAGTACTTTCAGTCGAAGCACTATCGCCTCTTAAATCAATATAATCTGAAGAACCATCTGCTTTTTTCCCTTTTTCAATTAAAAGATGAACTCCCCAATTTCCTTCTTTGGTTTTTCCAATTATTTCATTATCATGAGTGAAAATATCTTCAAGCTTTGGAGTGAATAGTGTTCGCTTCAAATCGTAATCGCCAGTATTATGAGAATGAAGCATAAGATAATTTATAGGTTTCTTGGTTTTATTAATACTTGCATATGATATTGTACCATTTGGCCAATGAACTTGTCCCGTATGGACTCCGTTTATAATATCTCCTACAAGCCTTTCTCCAAAAATCATTTTTAGCTCTT
>JAUNVD010000089.1 GCA_030537855.1 Tissierellia bacterium
AACCAATAATCATACTTATGATATGAATTAGATGTTCTTTCTTATTGAATCCAAAAAGTTTAGTACTCAGCACATTCGACAATTCTGAATAGTAACGCTCGAAAAAAACCAAATCCTCGATTGCAAAGCAAAATCCAATCAAAAAATATTATATCAAATGCTTTTGTTAAAAGAAAAATGATAAGAAATCGTAGAAAGAGCTGATTCAGAGTAAATCCATTTCGTATGCCATTTACTGCTCCTATAACAATGGAGCCAAGCATGAGTAATATAGCTATGACCCCCAGTATATAACCGAGTACATGCTGCCCTTTAAATCGTTCTTTTTTATCTCCTAAGACCTCAAGTACCTCAATAGGAGCGGTTGAAAAAAATCTTTTATTTTGAATAAGCCCTACTCCAGCCCATAACAATAAAAACAGTCCTACCATCATCATAATTGCAAGTAAAAATGAAATAATCATAATAAAAAATTCCTCCAAAATAGCGTAATAGTAAACTAAATTCATTTCTATTCTAAGACCATTATAATATATAAAATGCATGAATTAATACCTAAAGTTTTGCTAAAAGAAATTCTAATAGTGCAATCGATCTTCTAATAGGGTGGAAATATACAATAGCTTGTATCATAAAAAAGAAAAGACCAAATAACTAAGTCTATCTTAGTTGCTTGATCCATAAATTTCTTTATTATTTATTTGTGCATTATTTTACTCTTTATCTAACAACACTATTTGAAAAAGAGCCACAGAACCGACGCAAATTTTTACGTCAATTTTGTGTCGGTTTCATCTGTATTGATTTTTATTAAAAAAATTTTTGAATTCTAATTCTTATGATCTACTCAAACTCCTTAATATAAAAGTTAAAATGGCTATTTATAAGGGTTTTCAGCAGTCACTTTTGTGAATATCGACTAGTTTTTACACCTATTATTCTCTATTTTTAGAGAAATAGTATCATTTTAGTATCATGTCATTGTAAACCAATACTGCTAATCAACTATACTTAGAAAGTCTTCTATCATTTCTGTGAATTCAAATCGCTCAACTCCTTTATCATCAATATATTTTTCTGCTTCCCTAATTTGTTGAATACTCATTTTAGGCCATAACTTTTCTAGAACATCTTTTTCAGCCATATTAATAGCTTCATTTACTTTCTTCTTCACATCTTCTATATTAGTAAAAGGCTTATCAAACACAGGTTCTCTAATACAATCAATATTTATATAATTCTCTGGCTCTCGTTTTCTTGTTACGTATGCTTTAATTCCTTTACTAACCAAACCTTGAATTTGTTTACTATTTCGTTTTTCATCTGGAGTACCTTTATCGGAATCCAGTAGTATGCCCCATGGAATTGAAAACTGCTCTGCAAGCTTTTTAGTAATCCAATGCTTCAAATTGCCACAGCCTCCTATTGGCACAATAGCAATATTTTTATCTTCGAAAGTATAATCTATATATGATCCTCTTTTTAACTGATTTGCAGTATGTTTTAAAAAAACAACATCTGAATGCCCCTCAACTAAAACAAGAGCCTTAGCATTATTTGAAAATGGCTCAGGTAATACGCCTAACATATCTGCAATTTTTTCGTAAACATCATCTGAGCTATATTTTACAACTGATTTATCATTCTCTCTATCAATTAATCTAAGGCTTTCCACTGGTAAAAGTCCGCAAATAGCAGGTGTATGAGTTGTAATCATAACTTGAGCATTAGAATTCTTAGAAATATCCAAAAATGCTTCTACTAGCATCTTTTGATGTGAAGGATGTTGAGAGGTCTCTGGTTCTTCAAAAGCATAAATTATAGAACCACTTTTTTCAGCTTCTGATAATTGTCTTTCAGCTTCTGCTCTAAAGAAATTTAATAAAACTAATCTTCTAACACCACTCCCTCTTTTATTCATCGGAATATCATTATCTGAATTTATCGTAAGTTTAAATAAAGAATCAAAATTTGGTTCAGTTTTAAATTCAGGTGTTAAGGATGTTGCCAGTTCGCTATTCATATCCTTTAATTTGTCTAATGTTTTATTGGCAGTGTCCAACGCTTTTCTTCTAACTTCATCCTTTACTTTTTCAAGCTCTTCTTCAACTTCATGCAAAGCTTTTTGTACCGCTATTTTCATAGGGTCTGCTATTTCCTTGTCTGAATCAGAACTAGAACGATCAGATTGAAATAGAGCAAAATAAGGTAAATAAGTTTCTAATTTCGTATAAATTTTCTTTGAATCTTCTTTGTCAACTGGAACGTCAATGTTATTTAATTTTAAATCATCACAATTTTTCCAAATAGCTCTTCTCAAACTTACGCTACTTCTTGCATCATATTCATTTTCATCAACATCTAAATCTTTAGCTCTCTTCCTCAATTCCGTAATTTTCAAAGTCAATAAGTCATCATATTGCTCTTCAGAAGGATGATTACATACAATATATGTAGATGGTTTAGGTTTTGCGCTAGTTGCTTTAAAAACCTTTTTTATTTCTAATAATCCATCTCTATTTAATAAATACTCATCTCCCAATGTTGTTACAGAGGAAGTGTCTATTGAAATTGAATCCGTTATGGGTAAAAACACACATGTTATTTCAATTAATTCGTCACCTTCATTGTGATTAATTGAAAGATCCTCTCGTTCACAAACTACTACTTTGTTATTAAAAAAAATCTCTAATGCCTCTAAAACAGTAGATTTTCCAGCATCATTTTTCCCTACAAAAGTAGTAAAATCATCAATTTTAATTGATACTTCGTCCTTGTAACCTCTAAAATTTCTAATCTTTATACTGACTAATTTCAATTTTAATATTCCTTTCTATATTTCTGTTTTTTAAACCCTTCTCAAATTCTTCCATCCTCAACTCCTTATTAAAGAACGGAAGTCCTATTATCCTATACTCATTATCATCTACATACCTCTTAATAGGAATCCCTTGCTCTTCAATCTTAAGTAAGAAGTCTTCCTTCCACTTATCTTTCTCTAGTAAGTGGCTACCTTTAGGTTCAATATAAATCTGTTCTTGAAAATAACCATCTGTTCCATTTTTCTGCAGGAATAATAAGAAGTCAGGCTCAAACCTTTTCCCTGTATCAAATTCATAAATAGCAAGTGCAGGTATACGTTCATTCCTTACAAGGTAAATTTCATCATATTTTTGTTTAAGCTCTGGAACTAAACCTTGGAAATATTTTACAAATGCTTTTTCCTCACTAGTTCCATAGTGATCATTATACGCATACCAAGATTCATAGGCTAGATCTGCTTGGTTTTCACCAACAATTAATGCCTGCGAAATGCCTTCTCCATCTCCATGCGGATTACTATAATAAACTTTTTTGTCCCTTAGTACTCTATGAACATATTCAGGATAAAACTCATTGGTTCCCTCATACTCTGTTTCAATCTTTTGAATATACACAGATACATCTTGTAAAACTTTCATCACACCGGTATATAAGTCTTTAGCTCTTAACTTTTCATAAGGGCTTTCAAATTGAATCGTAATATTTCCTAAATAGCTGTCTGATGTTAAAAATTCTATTTTTGATT
>JAUNVD010000002.1 GCA_030537855.1 Tissierellia bacterium
ATGATGTAGGTATAAAAGTAGAAAAGAATTAAGAAGAGGCCCTTTAGGGTCTCTTTTCATATATGATTTTCTTAAATTTCATACTTTTAATATGTTTGATTTTTATAGGGGGGGTATATATTGTATATCTATCTTGATACATACATTTAAGAAAGGAGCCATTATGAAAAAATATGTCGTCATTTTACTTATTTTATTATTATCAAGTCCTGTATTTGCCAAGGAGGAACTTCAGGAAATTAAGGACTTAGGGGACCGTGCAATGGTACAATATTCTGATTTTGCCAAGGTGGAAGATCAAGAGGATTCTAAAAATTCTAAAGTGACTACAAATTTCCGTGAGTTTTTAAAAGACAAAAGAGAATTGACAAATCTAATGAATGAAATTCGTCCAAAGGAATTCATAAAGACAGAACTACTTGAATCTAAGGTGGAGCCTTTAGGGAATGATAGATATCGTTATTTTGGCAGTATGATGTTTTATTATAAAGATCAAGGAAATGATTCTGGGGCTCAAATGAATAGTCAATTTATTTTTCAAAAAGAAAATGGAGAAATCAAATGTCTTGGTGGGCTTATCAATGACTTTTCCACCACCTATTTCTATCCGGAAATGATGGAAATAAAGTATGGGGAACCATTGGAATTTAGCCAATTTTTTGATGAAGACTTTAATCCTAAAACCGATGGAAATCTAGGCTACGACTTGGAAAAGGTCAAGGAAGATTATCGCCAAGTGATGAGGGAATTTGGCTATTTAAAAGATGAGTATCTCACTCGTGGGGAAGTCTTAGAGTCTTTTGGTGAGTTATGGGAAAGATCCGGTGAAACTTTACCAAAGGATCATGATGGGAAAAAGGATATTCAAACCTGGGCCATAGAACATAAGATTTTAAAGGGCTATGTGGACAAGGATTTTGGTTTGCAAAAAGCCGTTACCCAAGAAGAACTGGCCACATTTGTTTATCGTTATATGAATGTTAAGAAAAAAGACCTTTTGACGGAAAAAGGTAGTCAATTAGAACATGTATCTCCTTGGGCAAGAAATGCCGTTGCCTATGGCATGGAAAAAGGTTTTTTTACGTTGGAAGATTTTTCTCCAAAGGCTTATTTGGAAAGGGATGGTTGGAAGAAGATATTAGAAAAATTATATTAAATACTTGGAAAGACCTGCCGGTTATCAATCATCGGAAAGGTCTTTTTCTATGGTAAGACTTACCTATCTTTCCGAGAATTTTTACCTATGGTATAATGAGCCTTGGAGGTAATTATGGACAATAAGATTTTTTATTTCAGCATTATTTTTATCATTGGCTTAATCTTTTTCCTTCAATGGTTTGGATCCTATCGGGAAAGACAGAAAAGAAAGTATTATGTAAAAAAGTATTTTGGAAAACGAGAAGGTAAAAAGGCGGATATGAAGGAAGTGTCTTCTTTTTATCATACCTTTTATCATGATGGGCTAGATCCTATTACTTGGAACGATTTACATATGGATGAAATCTTTCATCGCTTTGACCGTTGTCGCTCTTATATTGGACGTCTAGGTCTTTATTCTTTGTTACGACGGCCTTTAAAGACGAAAGAAGGAATTGAAAAAAGACAGGAAGAATTAAAAAAGTTACGGAAGCATAAAGATGAAGGGATTACCATTCAAAGTATATATACAAGACTTGGAGAGAAATCGGTAAAGGATTTTGCCAAATTATTGGATAAAGGGATGGATTCTTTAGATTCTAAATGGAAGATATATCTACCTTTGTGTAGTTTATTTCCTTTATATATTATTATCTTTTTACTGATTTTTGGAGTACAAGGTATTAGTGTTTTATTTATCCTAGGTTTTTCTATCTTGAATCAAAGGTTATCCAGCCAATTGGAAAAGGAGGCCTATGGACGAATTGATACGATGGGACAGGTGTCTCGTATTATAGATACTTCTAAAAGATTAAAACCAAAGGAAGGGGATCTTTTTTATGAGGAAAGAATGGTTCTTTATGAAAAAACAAAGGATTTAAAAAGTCTTGCCCGTTCTTCTGGTATTGTGCGTTCTGCAGGAATGGGTAGTGAATATGCTATGTTTGTCCAATTTTTAGATATTTTATTTTTAATCCAAGGATGGACTTTAAAACGATTTATTTCTGAGTTTAATCATAAAAAAGAAACGATAAAAGAATTAACAGAGCTTTTAGGAGAGATTGAAGGTAAAATTGTACTTGCTTCCCTATGGGAAACAGAAGATTTGGTAGAGGGACAGGTTGCTGAAAAAGGGATATTCCTAGAACAAGGAATTCATCCATTACTGGAAGAACCAGTTCCCAATTCCCTCACTTTAAAGGATAAGGGTATTCTTTTAACAGGATCCAATGCTTCTGGAAAAAGTACCTATCTTCGAATGATTGGAATCAATGTTCATTTGTTTCAAACCATTGGCTCGATGTATGGAAAAAGTTATTGTGGAGAAGTGGTTGATTTACAATCTGCCATTGATATTTCTGATGATTTGTTAAATAAGGATTCCTATTTTGTAGCAGAGGGTAAAGCGATAGGACGAATGCTTCTACCTTCTCCTAGAAAGAAGTTCTTGTTACTAGATGAAATTTTTCGTGGGACCAATACCATTGATCGAATTTCAGCAGCAACGATGACTTTGAAAGCATTAAGTAAGGAAAATTTTGTCATTGCCGCCACTCATGACGGAGAGTTAACGGTAACTGTAAAGGATGTTATGGATAATTATCATTTTGACGAGAAGATTAAAGAAGGACAATTACTTTTTGACTACACCTTAAAACCGGGACCGGCAAGGTCTAAAAATGCTATTAAGATTCTGGAATTACTTGATTATCCTAAAGAGGTTATTCAAGGTGCAGAAAAATTAGCAGAAAAGATGGAAAGTAGGAGGATGGATGAAGATATATTTAGTACGTCACGGTGAAACCACTTGGAATCAAGAAGAACGGTTACAAGGTTGGCTAAATAGTCCCTTGTCAAAAAAAGGGAAGAAAGATGCAGAAAAATTAAGTAAATCTTTAAAGAACATTCCCTTTGACCTAGCCTATTCTTCAGATCAAGGACGTGCCATAGATACGGCAAAAATTATATTGGAAGATCGAGATATTCCTATTATAAAAAAAGTTCAATTACGAGAATTGGCATTAGGTCCTTGGGAAGGAATGACCTTTACTGAAGTTCAGGAAAAGGATAAAGATAGATTTGGGATATATTTTACCGATCCATCTGCCCATTCTTTACCAAATACAGAAGATTACCATGATTTACTTCGACGGATTCATCTTTTTTTAGAAGAATTGAAAAAAAGAAAAGAGGAGCATATCCTTATTGTAAGCCATGGAGTGACAATCCAAGGTATTATTAATACCATAGAAGGGCGACCTTTAAAAAAATTTTGGGAGGAGCCTTTAGTTTCAGGAGCTTCCTTAACTTTAATTGAAAAGAATCAAAAAGAATTTGAAATAAAAGAAAAGGGTTCTCCTGTAAAAGGGAAAATGTATTGAGGTGTGAAATGAATAAATTAAACTTAGCAAATTTACCAACAAAAATAGAACCACTACAATTGCCGTTAAGAAAAAATGGCCCAAAACTTTGGATAAAAAGAGATGATCAAACAGGGTTGGAACTTACAGGAAATAAAGTTCGTAAACTAGAATATCTTTTAGCAGATGCTCTAGAAAAAAAGGCCACATCTATTATTACCTGTGGTGCCATTGGAAGTAATCATGCAAGGGCCACAGCTTTTGCATGTAGAAAATTAGGATTAAAACCATATTTAGTTTTAGCAGGAGATCGAAATAGCTTTCCAGAAGGGAATCATCTATACGATATACTTGCTGGAGCAGAGATTACCTTTATCACAGGAAAAGAATATGATGAAAAACGTATGGAAGTGATGAAACGCTTAGGGAAAAAATTAAAGGAAAAAGGGGAAATCCCCTATATTATACCAGAGGGAGCATCGGATTCTATTGGTAGCCTTGGGTATGTGGAGTGTTTTGAAGAAATTTTAAAACAAGAAAAAGAAATGGATATTACCTTTGATGCCATTGTGGTTACTGTAGGATCAGCAGGAACCTTTGCAGGGCTTTGTTATGGGAATGAACTCCATGGACAGACTAAGGATATTTTAGGAGTAAGTATTAGTAAAGAAGGTAAATATACGAAAGAGTATGTATTGCCAGAGCTTTTTCAAGGCATGGATTCTCTTTTAGAAAATGATTTACAAGTAGAAGGCAATCGAATGAAAATTATTGATGGGTTTCAAGGGTTAGGATATGCAAAAAGTCGTAAAGAAGAAATTACCTTTATCAAAGACTTCATTCAATGGACGGGAATCATTTTAGATCCTGTCTATACAGGAAAGGCCATGTATAGTCTCTATACTTTATACACTAAGGGAGCATGGGATCATTATAAAAATATTCTCTTTATCCACACTGGTGGAGCATTTGGGTGGACGAAGGAAAAAATTAAGATGTTTATAGAATAAAAAATACCCGAAACCTCAATAGAGGAGGTTTTCGGGTATTTTCATTTCTTGAAATTTTACTTCCTTCCAATCAGGAGTATCTGTATTGGAAGTGTCGGTAAAAAGGGTAAAAGCTGTATCTGTTTTTTCCACTTTAATCTTAAAATTCCATTCTTTTGGTTCTAGATATTCTTTTTTCAGCTTTTCATAATTAGGGTCCCCTTTTTCTTTCGCTTCTTTAATATAGTCAACAGTATCAGGATCTTTGTCATAATTTTTCATAACTAAGGTATAATCAGCAGTAAACACTTCTTTACCATTGGCACTTTCGGTTTTTCGATTTTTAAATTCTTGACGAAGTACTTGGTAGTTAGAAGAAAATGCCTCTTTTGCCTCTGTCCATAAAAACTCTTCCGCTTCTTGTTGGAAAGACTTTCCATTTCCGTCCTTATCAGTATCTTTAGGTGGAACAACCTCTGGTGCCTTTACATTGGATGTAGCTAGGGTTATAATTTTTGCCATTTCTCCACGACGTACTCCACGATTTCCCTCAAAGTTACCATCAGATCCAGTACTTTCAAAAATTCCTTTTTCTACTAAGGGAACTAAATGGGTTTTTATCATATAATTATATTCATGGATATCCTTATGTTTTAAGACCTCGAAGTTTTCAGAAGGGTTAAGACGTAAGGCTCTTGTAAGATACACTACAATCGTGGAACGATCTGGTACCTTTTTGGCACCATTGACTAAAAGATTTTGTTTTTTTGCAGACTCTAAAGTATTTTCGGTGATAATCCTTCTTTGTAAGGCAAAGGCCATGGATTCCCTTGCCCAATCAGGTACACCTGCTTTTTCTACAATGGAACCATAGTTTTCTTTTGCTACTTTTAATTCCTCATCACTTGGTTCTAAAATCCCTTGAAATAATTTAAAAACTTCTAAATAAGCCACTTTTTCCTCTGGATGAAATCCTCCATCTGGATAGCCTTTGATTACTTCGTCTTGACTTAGTTTACGAATAAATTCATAAGCCCAATGGTCCTTAGGAACGTCATGATAGTCTTTTGCAAAAACACTTCCTATAGGAAAAATCAAGATGATTGCTAAGGTGATAAGTAATATTCTTTTCTTCATTGAAATCATAATACACTTCCTTTCTTCTCTCCTTAAAGATAGAATACATCAGTCCTATTTAAATGTAAACAACGAAAAAGATACAATGTTGTATCAATATGGAAACAATAGTGGTTGGAAAAGTAAAGATTTCTAAGCATTAAGATAGAAGAGAAGAAAAGGAGGAATAACTTTCTTGGAAAGACTGTAAATCAGGGGAAAAAGGTAAATTTTTCCGAAAAAATCCTTCCGCTTTCGTGTACAAAAGTGAAGGAAGTATGTTATAATGTTATCGTGAAAAACGTTTACTCACATTTTATATAGAGGAGGAAAAATATGAAAGTATACAATACGGACAAAGTGAGGAACTTAGCTCTCGTTGGCCACAGTGGTAGCGGAAAGACGAACCTTACAGAAGCAATGCTTTTCCAATCAGGAGCAACGAAAAGATTGGGGCATGTGGATGATAAGAATACTCTTTCCGATTTTACAAAAGAGGAAATGGAGCGAGGATCTTCTATCGGTACTTCCATTATTCCTGTAGAGTGGAGAAATTACAAAGTCAATATTATTGACACTCCAGGTTATATGGACTTTATTGGTGAAGCCTATGGAGCCTTACGTGCAAGTGAAGCAGCACTTATGATTATTGATGCAACTTCCGGGGTGGAAGTAGGTTCTGAAAGAATGTGGAAGTACACAGAAAAAATCGGGCTTCCAAGAATCATTTTCGTTAACAAGATTGATGGTGAAAATGTTAACTTTAGAAATTTAATGGAAGAACTGGAAAGTCACTTTGGTAAAAAAGTCATTCCTTTCTCCGTACCTATTGGAGAAGGAGAAAACTTTATAGGTGTCACTGATGTTATTTACCAAAAAGGGTTTAAATATAACAATGGGGAACCGGAAGAAACAGAATTAACCCATGATCAAATCAAGGCAACAGAAAGAATGTATGAAGAAATTGCAGAAGTTGTTGCTGGTTCTGATGAAGTGTTAATGGAAAAATACTTTTCCGGAGAAAAGTTTACCAGAGAAGAACTTTTACGTGGAGTTACTACAGCTCTTTTAGAAGGAGATGCTGTACCTCTATTGGTGGGTAGCGCTGAAAAAGGAATTGGAATTGATATCCTACTTAACACTATTATAAATTATATGCCAGCTCCAACAGACGAAAGAGCCCATTTAGGATTCCGTTACGAAGAGGGAGAAGAACGTAAAGTAGATCCGAACCAACCATTTTCTGCAGTAGTATTTAAAACGATTACAGACCCATTTGTTGGTAAGATTTCGATCTTTAAGGTGATTTCCGGTAAAATTACAAAAGATACCCAAGTCTTTAATGCAAATAAGGATAAACAAGAAAAACTTGGTGGACTTTATGTGATTCGTGGAAAAAATCAAATGGAAATAGCAGAATTAAATGCTGGAGATATTGGAGCAACAACAAAATTGTCAGATACAGAAACAGGAGATACTTTATGTGATAAGAATCATCTTGTAAAATTCAAAAAATTAAAACAACCAGCTCCTGTACTATACTATGCTATTGAGCCTGTAAGTAAAGGTGATGAAGAAAAAATATCTTCATCCTTACATCGTTTACGAGAAGAAGACCCAAGTTTTGTGATTGAAAGAAATGTAGAAACAAAACAAATGACCATTGGTGGACAGGGTTCTGTTCAACTTGATGTTATTATAGACAAATTGAAAAATACCTTTGGGGTAGAAGTAAAGACGGTACCATTTATCATTCCCTATCGTGAAACTATTAAGGGAACTTCAGATGTTCAAGGACGTCATAAAAAGCAATCTGGTGGAGCAGGACAATATGGAGATGTTTGGATTCGATTTGAACCAACAGACGAAGATTTTGTCTTTGAAGAAGAAGTCTTTGGTGGATCAGTACCACGTAACTTCTTCCCAGCAGTAGAAAAAGGTTTGGTAGAATCTTTAGAACATGGAGTACTTGCAGGATATCCTGTAACAGGAGTAAAGGCTGTACTACATGATGGTTCTTATCATGATGTAGACTCTAATGAAATGGCATTTAAAATTGCAGCAGCTCTTGCTTTTAAAAAAGGTATTGCAGAAGCAAAGCCTATTTTATTAGAACCTATTATGAAAGTAGAAATCTCCATTCCAGATGCATATCTTGGAGATGTTATGGGAGATATGAATAAACGACGTGGTCGTATCCTTGGAATGGACCAAGAAGCTGATGGCACCCAGCTTTTAATTGCAGAAGCTCCTCAAGCAGAAATGTTTGAATACGCCATTGACCTTCGAGCCATGACCCAAGGACGTGGAACCTTTATGATGGAATTCGTTCGTTACGAAGAAGTTCCAGGAACCATAGCAGAAAAGATTATTGAAGAAGCAAATAAAGAAGATTAAAAAGAAGGATCTTGGGAAACCAAGGTCCTTTGTTTCAAAAGAAGAAAGGGTTTGGAATTTCCAAACTCTTTTTATAACAGGATATAATATGAAAAAAGAAGTAAAAAAAGTATTAGAAACCTTACCGAACTCACCAGGGGTCTATGAATTTCTTGCCTTTGGAGGAGTGATATATGTGGGAAAAAGTAAAGATTTAAAACAAAGAGTAAGATCCTATTTTCAACCGTCCCAAAGTTGGAAAAAGGCTCTTCGTATGGTTCCTCATATTGAAAATATTAGAATTACAAAAACCGACACTCATCTAGAAGCACAAATCTTAGAATGTGAAAAAATAATAAAATACCAACCTGTTTTTAACAATCGAATGAAATCCGATCGACCACTAACCTATCTCCATTTTGACGACGAAAGATATAAACTTCGTACTGGAAAAGAATATAAACCTGGTGCTATTGGACCTTTAGGAAGCTCAAGGAGTGTTTATTATCTATTGGAAGAATTAAAAAAGCTCTATCCCTTACAAGGAATCAAAGATTTCCAGTACCATATTTTACCTGAGGGGATGACAAAAAAAGAAACCCAAAGAAATTATCACATCGTTAAAGAAATCTTTACAAAGATAAATTCCCTAGAAGAATTTATGAAAAGTTGTCAAGACAACATGGAAAAAGCTGCTGGAGCTTTAAAATTTGAAGAAGCAGGATTTTATAGAGATTTTCTGCAAAAATGGAAAGGCCCTTATGATTATTTAAGACAAAGGGAAATCTTTGAACACAGGGATTATATCTTCTTTTATCCAATAGAGAAAGGAGAAAAAGCTATTTATATTCGAAATGGTTTCATCTTAGAAAAAAGGAGAATAAAAAATAGGGAAGGAATCACCTCATGGATATCTAAGATGAAAGAGAAGGAATTATCCAAGAACGACTCAAAATATATAAAATATTATAAAGATATTATTTATAGAGAATTTTTAGAATTAGAAAAATCTCAAATATTAGAATTGTAGAGGCCTGACCTATAGGAAGGGTCTTTTTTATTTGTACCAATAAAAGAAATACAATTTGACACATTAGAACAATATTTTGTGAAATCATTTGATTTTATTGACAAATAAGTATCTTACAATGAAAAAAGAACATTCTTTTTAAAAGCCGTTCCGAGTAAAAAATTCGATAAGGAGGATGTGATGAAAAAGGTTGGTATTATTGGAGCAGGTAATGGGGGACAAGGACTGGCAGGTTATTTTAACCTAAAGGGATATGAAGTCCGTTTATATGATTATTTAGAAGAAACGGTGGCAGCTCTTCAGGAAAAGACTATTACATTAGAAGGAGCCTGTGAAGGAACGGGGCAGTTAAATATTGTAAGTCATAACATAGAAGAAGTTGTCGAAGATACGGATCTTATTATGATTGTCAATCCTACGATTTACCATAAGAGGATTGCCATGGAACTAGCACCATATTTAAAAGACGGAGATATGATTTTTCTACATCCATCTTCTGTATTTGGGGCCTTTGCTTTTAAAAATGCTTTGGAAGAAGGAGGCTGTAGTAAAGAGGTGACCATTGCTGAAAGTAATACTTTATTATTAGCTTGTAGAATCTTAGAGCCAGGAAGAATTTTAATTACAGGGAAGAAAGATAGACTTTTAGTATCTGCATTTCCAGCAACGGAAAATAATCGTTTATATGAACTAATTAAAGATGCCATACCAGAAGTAGAAATATGTGAATCAGTATTGGTTACAAGTTTTGACAGTACCAATGCCATGGTTCATCCATTTCCAACAATAATGAATGTAAGTTGGGTAGAATCAGGGGAAAAGTTTAAATTTTATTACGAGGGAATCGGCCCTACTGTAGGAAACTTTCTTTCTAAACTAGATCAAGAGAGAATGGTTATCGGGAAGACCTTAGGTTTAATTCCTGGAGAAAACTTATTTTCCTTGGAAATGGAATATGAGGCTGAATATAGGTCTACAGGAAAAGATTTAGTGGAAATCTTTCGAAATGTTAAAGCCTATGATCAAATCTATACAGGTCCTAGTGTAAGAACAAGATATATCTTAGAAGACATTCCTAATGGAATGGTTCCCTTTATGGAAATGGGAAGACTGGTTAACTGTCCAGTAGATAATATGAAATTAACGATAGACCTATGTGAAGCACTATTGGAAGAAGATTTAAGTTCCGACGAAAAAGCAAGAACCTTAAAGAACTTAGGACTAGAAGGAATGACGGTAGAAGAAATCAAAGAATATGCAAAAACAGGAAAAAAATCATAGGCATAAAAAAAGACCGTACCAAAATAGGTGCGGTCTTTTCTCATTTGATTTTACAATTCTCCATTTAATGTTCGATATGAAATCCATCCGTCTCCAATATTACACCAGATTCGAACAGAATCGTTATAGGTGTCATAGACATAGACAGCACTTCCTCTTCCTAGGGAATATAGGACGGAGTATCCTAATCCTGGTCCGGAGCGTACATTGGCTTCTCCGGTTTGTACATATTGCCAGGTTCCAATAAGGTTTACCCTTTTAGACTTCGCATAATTCTTTGCTTGTTCGGCTTTTTTCTTTTCCGCCGCTGCTTGTGCTTGGGCTTCCGCTGCTTTTTGTCGTTCTTCTTCTAATTCCTGTTCTTTGGCAGCAATACGGTCTTCATCTTGTTTTTTCAATCCCTCTTTCGCTCTGTCTTTGATTTTTCGTAAGGTTCCGTTGTCTGGTAATAGTCTTAAATAATCTTCGGCAGAGTTTAATGCTGTTTTAAAGTCATTTCGATCCATGTATTTATCAAGCTCAGTATCAATACTGTCAACAATGCCGTCTATTCGCTTTTGAGCAGTATTATAGATAGGTCCTGCGCTGTTTGGAATCTTTAGATACGAGGATATAGCACCTCGATAATTTCCTCCTCGAACAAAGTTTTCAGCCTCTGAAATTAATTTGTCGTAGTTTTCATAATCTGCCATTAAGTCTCGTTTCTCTCGATATTTTTCTTTATCAGTCTTATCATAGAGTTTGGAATATTCTTCCCTTGCCAAGGAATATTTTTCTTGACTTTCATAATCTAGGGCTCTTTTTTCCAATTCTTTTACACTACGACTTTTCATAAAGAAAAAGACACCAATAATAAGTATAACAAGAAGAAGGATTCCTCCAATAATGGCAATATTTTTCTTATTGCTCTTCGACCCATAATGTTGGACTTGGGGATTGTGGTATTCTTCAAATTCTTCTTGTCGGATCACTCCTGTATCCCTTTCTTGGGGGACGATGGGGATGAGTTTACCGCCACAACTTTGACAAAATTTTGATTGGTCGGAGTTTGGAGCTCCACAATGTTGGCAATTCATAGTATCAACCACCTTATTTAAAGTTTGAGAAGTTCTTTTGTGAATGGAATGAAACCTTCTCTTTTTGATGCCACTTGGAAAAGTGGATCTTAAAATAGTAATAAATGAATACTCTCCTTCTATTATACTTTAATTTGTTAAAAATGGGTATTCTTTTATCGAATTAATAATTTTCCTTTAACCTAAAATGTTTTTTAATACATTTCCAATTCCTGACAAGAGAGAACCGTCTTCGGTACCACTTTCTATAAATTTTTTTGCTCCAGAAACAATATCAGACATATCCTGTCTTTGGTCTAAATCTTTCATCGCAGATTCCATGGATTCTTCTACATCTTTCCCTTTTTTCTTTTCTTCTGCTAACATGGCAATTACAGAAGGAGTAAGTCGTTCTAAGACAGCATCTACTTCTTCTTGAGAAACTCCTGCTTGGTTAGCTATATTACGACTTACATTTTGACCTTTTCCACGGAAAACATGATCTACCATTTTTTTACTTTCATCAGGTCGTAAGCCTTCCATTAATTCTTTTAATCCACCTTGGTTCTCTTTATGATCGTTTACAGCTCGGTCTAAGGATTCTTTTTCTTCTTTATTTTTTGAGTTTTTATACAATCCATAGAGGATAATAGGTAATGCTACTTTTGCCACTTCTCCTAAGCTTCTATCCTCTACATCTTTTTTCTGTCCTCGTCGTTTTTGGGTCATGGTTTTTCCCAATTCTCGTCCTCCTGTGCTAGCAAAAGATTTTAATGCTTCTTCAAATAAACTCATTTTAATCATTCCTTTCTTTGTCTTTATTTTACAGTATACCCAAGGAGGAATGATTCATTCAAAAGTATAAAGTGTGTATACTATCTTTTAAAGGAAAGTGAATTTTAAAAATAAATCTTTAGGTTCATAGTAAAATAGGTTCATCTTTAAAACAAAGAACTTACTTCAAATTTTTTTCTTATGAAGGATGGTCACTCTTGACATATTCAGATAGTTTTTATATCATAAAAGAAAACACCTCAAATATTCGGATACTTTTTTATATTGGTTTTTCCGGTAGGAAGACCAATTTTTTCTTTTTTAGGAGGAGTATATGAAAGAAAATATCTTACACGATTTTGGAACAATGTCTTTTAACAAGGCAAAGATGAAGGAAAGGCTTCCTTATCCTATTTATTTAAAATGGAAAAATGCCATTCGTAATGAAGAAGACCTAGACCGAGAAACCGCTGATGCTATTGCTCATGCTATGAAAGCTTGGGCCATTGAAAATGGAGCAACCCATTATTCCCACTGGTTTCAGCCACTAAATGGATTGACTGCAAAAAAACATGAATCTTTTATGGATCGGGGGGAAGACCGTGAAGCGATGATCCGTTTTTTTGGTCAAGAATTGATCAAAGGAGAACCAGATGCTTCTTCTTTTCCTAATGGGGGTATGCGGTCCACTTTTGAAGCAAGGGGCTATACTTATTGGGATTGTACTGCTAATTCTTTTATTATGGATGAAGTTTTATATATACCGACGATTTTTGTTTCCTATCACGGGGAAAAATTAGACAAGAGAGCGCCTCTTTTGGCGTCTATGAATTTAGTTAGCCGCTATGGTGCAAGGCTGGCAAATTTATTTGCCAAGGAGGAATATACCTATCGACTTCGTTCTAAGGTAGGCTTGGAACAGGAGTTTTTCTTAATTGACAAGGAGTTATATTTAAAAAGAACGGATTTACAAACCTGTGGAAGAACTTTGGTAGGAGCAAGACCTCCTAAGGGACAGGAATTAGATGATCATTACTTTGGTTCCATCCCTAAAAGGGTCATTGATTTTTATGCAGATGTGAATGAACAGCTTTGGAAATTAGGGATTTTTGCAAAAACGGAACATAATGAGGTGGCACCAGGACAGTTTGAAGTGGCAGTTCTTTATGAAAACACAAATGTTAGTATTGATAATAACCAACTTTGTATGGATATTTTAAAAAGGACAGCTCTTCGTCATGGTCTTGTTTGTCTTCTTCATGAAAAACCATTTGACCGGGTGAATGGTAGTGGAAAACATAATAATTACTCCTTGGCAACAAATTATGGGTTAAATTGTTTTGATCCAGGGGATCATCCTGAAGAAAATATTTTATTTTTATTATTTTTAGCAGCAATGATTGAATCTACAGACAATTATGCTAAACTTTTACGTGTAGCCAGTTCTGGTCCTTCTAATGATCATCGTCTTGGTGGACAAGAGGCTCCTCCAGCTATTATTTCCATGTATCTTGGGGATGATTTAGAAGAGATATTAAGGTCTGTAGTGGAAGAAGATTATCAACCTCAATTGGATTTAAAGGAAATAAAGGTAAATTCACTTGCTTATGTACCTAGGGATAAGTCAGATAGAAATCGTACCAGCCCTTTTGCCTTTACAGGAAATAAATTTGAGTTTCGAATGTTAGGTTCTTCCCGTTCAGCAGCAGATGTAAATATTGTTTTAAATACTGCTATGGGGGATTCTTTGCAAAAAATTGTAGAAGCTTTAGAACCGTTTAAAGATGATGAAAAAGATTTACGAGAACGGGCCTATGGTCTTGTTCGAGATATTGTAAAGAAGCATGGACGAGTACTATATAGTGGGGACAATTATTCTGAGGAATGGATTGAAGAAGCAAAAAAACGAGGTCTTCCCAATTATCCTACTTATTTTGAAGCCTTGGAAGGGATAAAAGATCGAGATTTGATTGATGTATTTATCCGTCATGATATATTAAATGTAACAGAATGCAAGGCTATTTTCGATATTGCCATGGAAGAAGTGGTAAATGTTCATAGTTTAGAAGCGAGAGCATATTTATCGATGATTCCTAAGGATATTCTTCCCTCTGCAATTGCTCAATGTAAAGAGTTTTCTGAATTTTTAAAAGATATTGACAATGAAAGTATAGAGGCAAAAAGAGATGCTCTTAATGAAAATATAAATAAACTATTAAAATTAGAAGAGGAATTAAAAAAGGCTTTAGAATCTTCAAAAGAAGGAAGTATTGAGGAAAGAGCAGAATTTTTACAGTATAAGGTGGTTCCTTATTTTAAGAAAATACGAATCGTATCCAATGAAATGGAAGAGTTAATTTCTAGAGAGCATTGGAAATTACCTACTTACGAAGATATGTTTCAATCAATATTGTCTTAAGGAGGCGTTATGGCAAAGTATATTTTTGTAACCGGTGGTGTGGTATCAGGAATTGGCAAAGGGATTGCAGCAGCAAGTATTGGAAGATTACTAAAGGATAGAGGATTAACTGTTTTTATGCAAAAGTTTGATCCCTATTTAAATGTGGATCCAGGTACTATGAGTCCTTACCAACATGGAGAAGTTTTTGTTACGAAAGATGGTACAGAAACGGATTTGGACTTAGGTCATTATGAAAGGTTTATTGATGAAGAACTTACGAAACGAGCAAGTATTACAACAGGTAAAGTTTATTCTAAGGTCATTCGTAATGAAAGACGGGGAGATTATGATGGAGCAACGGTTCAAGTGATTCCTCATATTACCGATGAAATTAAAAATGCGGTTTACCAAGCAGCAGAGGAATCTGGGGCAGATGTGATCATTACAGAAATTGGTGGAACAGTAGGGGATATTGAATCTTTACCATTTGTAGAAGCAATTCGTCAAATACACTCTGAGATGCCTACAGAGGATGTGGCCTTTGTTCATACTGTTTTGGTACCTAATATTCCAGGAAGTGATGAGTTAAAGACAAAACCTACCCAACATTCCTTTAAGGAATTAATGAGTCAAGGGATTAAAACAGATATTATTATTACCAGAAGTGAAGGTGTGGTTGACGAAAACCTTCGACGAAAAATCTCCCTCTTTTGTGATGTTCCTCCTGAAGCAGTTATCCAATCAGATAATGTGGAATTAATATATGAAGTCCCATTGGTTTTTCATCGGCAAGGACTGGATCATTTGATTTTAGAGCTTCTTGACTTAAAAGGGCAACCTGAATCTGACGGTAGTTGGAAAAAGATGGTGGACGGATTTAAAGAAGCGAAGGAAGAGGTAAAAATTGGTTTAGTGGGTAAGTATGTAGAGTTACATGATGCCTATCTGTCAGTGACCCAAGCTCTTTTAGATGCAGGATATGCCCTTGGGAAAAAGGTAGATATCCGCTGGATTAAAGCAACAGAATTAGAAGATGATAATGTTGATGAGAAATTAGGAGATTTACAAGGGATTATTGTACCTGGTGGTTTTGGAAGTCGTGGAATGGAAGGAATGGTACTTGCAAGTAAGTATGCAAGGGAACATAAGATTCCATATTTTGGTATTTGCTTAGGAATGCAAATTGCTGTGATTGATGTAGCTAGACATCTAGCCAATTTACGGGAAGCCAACTCTGCAGAATGTGATGTAGACACTCCTTATCCTGTTATCGATCTTATGGAAAGTCAAATTGGCGTAGAAAATATTGGTGGAACCTTACGTCTTGGAAATTACGATTGTTCTTTAGCTGAGAATACCTTAGTTCGAGAACTTTATGGAACCAATAAAATTATAGAAAGACATCGTCATCGTTATGAATTTAATAATAACTTCCGTTTAGATCTTAGAAAAGCAGGACTTGTATTAAGTGGTATCAATGAAGATTTAGATTTAGTGGAAATAGTAGAACTTACAGAACATCCCTTCTTTGTAGGTTGTCAATTTCATCCGGAATTTAAGTCTAGACCCAATAAAATACATCCCCTTTTCTCCGGATTTATCGAAGCATCCAGTAAGGTGAAAAAATAAAGAAAGCTGCTCAAAAATGAGCAGCTTTTAAAAATCCGATTTTACTATAATCCTTCCATTAATCCCCCAAAGAATCATATCTATAAGAAGGTAAAAAATCATATTTCCAATAGCACTGGCTTTCGATAAGAAAGGAAGATAGAAAATCCAAGCTGCAAAAGATACTAAAGGAACACCTATGAGTAGGATAATCAGTAATACATAGATATGATTTAAAAGAGCATATTTTTGAACCAATAGTCCTATAAGGTTCCCACCAAAATAAATAATCATAAAAATTAGAAATGTGATTACAAACCAGTAGCCTAGATTGGATGGAAGGATTTTTAGAGTAGGATATCCTTCATTCACAAAACTCGGGGCACTTGGGATAAAAGAATAAAATAGGATAGTACATATCGTTATGATTAGTACTATGATTAAGGCATTGATCAAAAATACTTTTTGCAAACTATGACGATTGATTCCTGTTTTTATATCCTGAGGGATAAACTTTGTCATATATCCTCCAAAGATCCCAAGTCCAATGGAAAAATATTGAGCAATATTTAGATATTTCCAATCCAAAGGCTTCTGATAAAAATAATGTAATAGTAAAATAACTCCCAATAGGATTGCCAAAGAAGTTAGGGTATAACTAATAAAAAGTTTTAGAGATTCTAATATAAGATGTTTTAAGAATCCTCTTTCACGAACTTTTATATTTTCCATATTTTCACCAATCCATTCTTTTTACGATAATTCCACTGATTCTCCAAAGAATCAAAGATAGTATGCATAGAGAGAGCATAGGCCTTAATGGTTCTACTCCTAATGAAGTCATTCCAAGAATATAATGAAGGAACCAATGATTTTTATAAAAGGAGTTCATGGAAAAGATGAAGAAACAGATAAAAACTCCTCCAATGATAAATTCTTTCCGAAATCTCATACTAAGGGTATATAAAAACAGGCCTATCGTAAAGTAAAAAAACATTTCGACTACCAACCAAAAAAAGGTATGAAGACCTACACTTTGAAAATAAAGATCGTGAAATGGACCAAAGTTAAATTGGTAGTACGTTGGTAGATGCTGAAAGATAATATATATCCCCGGTAATATCAAAGCGTATAAAAGAGACAGTATTCCACCTAAAAGAATAGCTCTTAGAACCATATCCTTTCGTTTCAACCCAATTTGTAATTCATAGTTAAAATATTTGGCTTGAAGTATTCCAAGAAAAAAGATGGAAGTACCGGATAGAAATTCAAAACCATCAAAATGAATTTTCATCTTCTCGTTGAAACCGAAAAGGTATTCGGAAACAAAGTTCGTAATAAATCCATAAATTACAAAGATGATAATAAATAATATAAGATACAAGGACTTTTTTAAGGTTTCTTTTAAGTGGTATTTTAATAGTCCTCTTTCACGATATTTTATATGTTCCATGGGGCATCTCCTTTTCATGATTTGTTAGAACAATAAATAATTTTTGTAGTGGAAGAGGTTGGAATTCTACATCATCTTTTTTAAGGACACCACGTTCTAATAAAAATTTCAATCGATCCTTCTTTTCTCCAAAGCAATAGTAAATACTATATTCTCCAAGTTCTTCTCGTTTGAGGACTTGAATATGAGAAGCACCTTTTACATATAGCTCTACTTTTTCCTTGGTACCGGAAATAGAAAATCCCTTTTGACGTAAATCTTCCACAGAATCTTGACATAGTACTTTTCCTTGGTCAATGATGACGATTTCTTCCACAAGTTGGGAAATTTCTTCCATAATATGAGTGGCGAGTAGAATGGTTGGCTGTCTTTCCATATAGACATCTAGTAAACATTTATAAAAAAGTTCTCGATGATTAGGGTCCAGTCCAAGAACCGGTTCGTCAAAAACTAAAATAGGTACATTCATGGAAAGGGCAATGGACACTTTTAATAATGTATTTTCGCCAGTGGACATTTTTCCAAATTTCATTTTGTCATGGAGGCCAAAAAGCTCAAAATATTCTCGAGCCTTTCTTTCATCAAATTCTTTTTTTGTGAGTTTTAAATATGAAAGATATTCTTTGACCTTTCTTTTTGGAAGAAAGATATCATCATCACCAATATAAAAAATCTGTCCTAAATCACAGTTTTTATCTTGGATATTTTTTCCGTTAATATAAATATTTCCACTACTTGGAAGGATTTGTCCATTTAAGGTTTTCATAAAGGTAGTTTTTCCTGCACCGTTTTTTCCAAGTAATCCATAAAATTTCCCTTCTTCCAAAGTAAAGGTAAGACCATCTAAGGCCTTTTTCTTTCCATATACTTTTGAAAGATTTTCTACTTTAATGCTCATGTCATTCTCCTTTGTCTATTTCATGTTGAATCATCTTTTGTATTTCTCCTAAAGTAAGTCCTAAGGTTTGACTTTCTTGAATGAGAGGTTGAATAAATTCTTCTTGAAATTTACGAATTCTTTTTTCCCGAATCATAGAAAGGGCATCTTTTGTTACAAACATCCCCACCCCACGTTTTTTATAAAGGAGACCTTCATCTACTAAAAGATTCATTCCCTTTAACACAGTATGAGGATTGATTTGTAAATATTGGGCCAATTCATTGGTGGAAGGAATACGGTCATCTTCTTGATAGACTTCTTTTAAGATTTGATCTTCCAGTGCATTTGCAATTTGGATAAAGATAGGAACTTGACTATTTTCATCAATCTTCATATTTCATCACCTTGTTATTTGGTTAGTTAGTTGAGTAACTAAGTACATAGTATAATGGTTTTTTTCTTTTGTCAATAGTTTCCATAAAAAAAGAGAACTTGGTTTCCAAATTCTCTTAAAAGTCTATTTTTTCTTCTTCTTTATTTTTAAAGTAGCTTAGTTTTTTAAAGCCTATTTCTTTTACAATCTCCACGGCTTTTTTATAATCTGCTCCTAGGTCTTTTGCAAAATGGGCATCTGCGCCAATGGTGATAATCCGTCCTCCTAAATCATAATAGCTTTGGATAATGGAAGGTTTGGGATTCATATGATCTAGTCCTTTTCGCAGACCTGCTGTGTTACATTCGATACCACGTTGGGTCTGGATAAGTTCTTGTAATATTTCCTTTATTTTTGGCATAAAGATTTTATAATCAGGGACATCTTTTTTATCTTTAAAGTATCGGTCAATATAATCAATATGCCCAAGGATATGGAAGTTTTTCGTATGTTTTACACAATAAAGCATATCGTCATAATAGTGGTGTAAGGCTTCTACTGGAGGGTATTGTTCTAAAAACCTATCCAAGTAAATATCTTTACCTTCTACTGCATGGATACTTCCAATGACAAAGTCAAAGGGATATTTCTCGATAAAATCATCATTTTCTTCACACATACTTGGCTGTAGTCCAATTTCCACTCCAATGCCAATGTTTAAATCCTTCTCATATTCTTTTTGTAAATCCTTCCAAAGTGTAAAATATTTTTCTACGTCAAAGGTAAAAATATTAGGGGAGGGTATTGGGTAATGGTCAATATGATCTGTAATGGTTAAATATGTGATTCCTTTTTTTATAGCTGTTTCACAAATTCTCCTTGGTTCTTCTTCTGAATCTCCAGAGAAAAAGGAATGACAATGAAATTCTTTCATAAATACTCCTTTATTAATCATTTGTTTTTCATCCTGTATTACTACTTGTTCTATACCCAATCTTATCATGAATTTGACAAAGTGTTATAGTTTTTTCTTGTTTTCCCAAGGTTTTCAAAAACTTGATTAAAGAGATAGTGGTCGGGTATATATGAATCAGTACAAAAATTCGAAACAAGGAGAGATAATATGAGTCTATTTGATTTAATCGAGAGAAAACGTAGAGAAGCAGAAAGACAAAGAAGAGTGGATGCTGCTAGTAAAGTTGTATTGGGAACAATTTTAGGTGCAACTGCAGGAATTCTTTTAGCTCCAAAATCTGGGGAGGAAACTAGAGCTGATATTCAGGAAAAATCCAAAGAACTTGCTCAAAAGGGTACTGAAGTAGCAAAAGACACTGCTGAAACCATTCAATATAAGGCATATGAAGCTGGAGAGGCCGTTAAAAATACTTATGATGATTTAAAGCTTCGTGCAGCGATTAAAAAAGACGAAGTAAAAGATGATATTGAGATTGCAAAGGCTAAAGCGGATGCTATTGGTGAAATTGTTCGAGATAGTGGCAAAGAAGTAAAAGAACAGTTAAAAGCTACTGGGGCAGAAGTGAAAGATGCTGCTAAAGATGTGAAAGACCAAGCAAAAGATTCAGCAAAAGAAGTAAAGGACCAAGCAAAAGAGTCAGCTGAAAAAATTGGGAAAGAAGTAAAAGAATCTGAAGAAAAGATAGAAAAAGAAGTAAAGTAAACCCTTTGAAAGAGTGATGAAATGGATACGACGATTACGTTACATGAACTATTTAAGATTCTACTATATTTAGCTGGAATAGGTGCGTTAATTTACCTAGCTTTGGTGTTGAAGAATTTAGTAAAAATTACTGGCACTGTAAAGGATATGTTAGAGGCAAATGAAGTTGCTATTGATGATACGATGAAGAAAGTACCGGATATTGCAAATAATGCAACTAAGATTTCTGCTGATGTAGCAGTGATTACTGGTGAAGCTACTCATTTAGTAAATGAAGTAAAGCCGGAAGTGGAAAAATTAGTAGCCACTGTTGGAAATGTTTCTAATACTGTGGATGGTATTTCCCAAAAGGTTGATAGCACTGCATTAAGGGTTTCTGATACAGTGGTTGATATTTCCGATAGTATTTCGGATACTGCAAAGACCATCTCCATTAATGCAAATAATGTGGTGGATTATTTTTACATTTTACGAGAAGTTATTGAAGCAATAAGAGATGTTTTTTTGTCTAAGTAAGTTTCTAGGCGGAGCTTTTAAGGGCTCCGCTTTTTTATATGGACTTTCGTCCCGATTCTAAGTATAATAGTAAGTGAGATAATAGGAGGAGATTATGAAAAAGGTGAAAATAATCGCCAATCCCACCTCTGGTAGAGAGTATTCTCTTTTAAAAGTAAATCAATTAATCAATTATATGTCTGAAGATCCATGGGATATTCACCTTCTCTTTACTCATAAACGAGGGGATGGGATAGAATATGCCAAACATTATCATGGAGAAGATTTGATTGTTTGTTGTGGAGGGGATGGAACCTTAAATGAAGTGGTCAATGGTATCTATCAATCTGGAAGAGATACTCCTCTAGCAATTTTACCAAGTGGTACAGTTAATGACTTTGGTACATATTTAGATTTGCCTCAAGATGCAAAGTCTTTTTATAAATTATTGTGCCGAAATCATAAAATCCACGTAGACATGGGGTTGGCAGGTGATCGAGCATTTATTAATGTAGCTGCAGGAGGACTTTTGACAGAAGTTGCCTATACGGTAAGTGAAGATTCAAAAGCTGTCCTTGGTCGTATAGCGTACTATGTTGAAGGAGCAAAGGAGATTTTAGGTAGTATTGGTCGTCCCCGAGAAGGTGTTGAACTTGAGGTTACTGTAGACGATAAGGTATTTTCTGTAAATGCTACTTTGTTTATTATTGCCAATTCCACTTCTGTAGGAGGGTTTAAGAATTTAGCTCCAACTGCAGAAATTCATGATGGTTTAATGGATGTTATAATCTTAAAAAATGTGGAACTTAATGAAGCTTTAGAAATACTAGGTTCTTTTACACTAGGAAAACATATCCATCATGACAAGGTCATTTATATTCAAACAGATGAAATTTCTATAAAAAGTGATCGTCCATTAATCGTTGATGTGGACGGAGAAAAAACCGGAGAGTTACCAATGACATTTCGAGTCGTAAAGAATGCATTAACCTTATTAATTTAAGATAAGAAAGGAAGGAAATCATGGCATCCACAATCAAAGATGTTGCAAAAATGGCAGATGTATCAATTTCTACAGTATCAAGGGTTATCAATGATTCAAAACCAGTAAGTCCTGAAGCGAGAAGACGTGTGCTTCATGCAATAGAAGTTTTAGATTATAAACCTAATGAAGTAGCAAGGAGTTTAGTAACAAAAAAATCAAATCTAATTGGAGTAATCGTCAGTGATATTGGAAATGCATATGTATCACAGGTACTTAGAGGGGTAGAAGAAATTGGGAGAATGTATAATTATGATATTTTACTTTCTTCGTCTTATGCAGATCCAGAAATTGAATTAAAATTTGCAAAACTTTTTTCTCAAAAGCAGGTAGAAGGAATTATTGTGATTTCTGAAATCTTAAATTCTAAGTTAATGTATAAATTAGACGAGTTTAAGATTCCTTACCTTGTTATTAATCGATTTTACAATATTGAAGAAGCTGCGACAGTTTCTATTAATAATAAAGATGCAGCTTATAAGATGACAAAGTACTTAATTGACCAAGGTCATAAAAAGATTGGCTATGTGGCTTTACGAAAAGATATGGACCGTACCAATGAAACATATAAAATTAAAGGTTATCGTCAGGCAATGGGTGAAGAAGATTTAGAACCTCATATTATTTATGCAGAAGGGTTAGAAGGTGAGGCAGCGTCAGAAATTATACCGGAAATTCTTGATGATATTGATACCAAAGGAATTACCGCTCTATTCTGTACTCAGGATATTTTAGCTCTTTCGTTGATTAATGAATTCTACGATCGGGGCATAAAGGTTCCTGAAGATATTTCTGTTTGTGGATTTGGTGGTTCTAAATTATCCGGTATGTTTAGACCAAGGCTAACGACGGTAAAAGAGCCTTTTTATGATATTGGTGCTGTGGCAATTCGTAAATTGTTAAAAACCATTGAAAATAAAGAAAAAGTTGTAGATAAAGAAACTGTTCTGCTTCCGGTACAAATTTTAAAGCGGGATAGTGTTAATCCACTAGAATGAAATATCGAGCCGTTGTCCTATGTCCATGCTATCTTTTTACCCTAGGGTTGGCAGTGGAATTAAGACAGCGAAGATTTTCTGTAGCTATACCAAGTAATCGCCCGGAAACTTTAGATGATACCGTACTTTATTTTTTGCCGGAAGAAGAAATACGGTCCGGGGAAGAAAACCAAGTTAATGTTATTCCTCTTTTAGGACAAAAAGGGAAGGGACTCTATTTTGGTGCTGATAATAAAGAGGTATGTGAATACTTGGACAAGGTGGTAAAAAACTTTACGAAAGAAGAAGACACAGTATTTTTAAACGAAAGAGAAGAAGCTATTTTAGAAAGGATTCTAGCTGGAAAATCTAATCGAGATATAGCTGCAGATTTGTTTTTAAGTGAAAAAACGATTAAAAATAATATTACCGTTTTATATACAAAGTTAGATGTAAAAAATCGCCAAGAAGTATTTTCTAAATTTAGTTACTTTTTTTAATGTTTGAAATTTAAAACCATGGGTATATAAAAAATAGTAAGAAATAGGATTGGAATAAAAATTCATAGAGGTGATTCCGATGACAAGTTCAAAGGGGCACCTTTTTGAAAACGACTTTTTGAAAAGGTGCCGACATCAACTGTATATCATAGGTCTGTAATAAAACAGCTAAATACTGAACGATGAAAGCGTACTTTCAAAGATGACGAAATGATATATTTAATACAATTTCATATATAAGAAGACTGACAGAAAGGTCGGTCTTTTTTATTATGAAGAAAGGAGACAATATGTATCAAGAATACCCTTTTCCTTCTCGAAGAACATGTGTCTATGGAAATGCCATTTGTGCATCAAGTAGTCCTTGGGCTTCTCAAGCTGGATTGGAAATTTTACAAAAAGGTGGAAATGCGATAGATGCAGCTATTGCCATGGCTAGCACCTTGACGGTTACAGAACCAACTTGCAATGGACTTGGATCTGATATGTTTGCGTTAATATGGAAAGATGAAAAATTATATGGATATAATGGAAGCGGAAAGAGTCCGAAGGCCTTAGACCCGGATATATTGCGAAATATGGGACTTAGGGAACTTCCATTAGATGGAGTGATTCCCATTACAGTTCCTGGTGCTGTAAAGGGCTGGTATGATATATGGGAGAAATTTGGAAAGCTTTCTTTTGAAGAGTGTTTTGAACCAGCTATTCACTATGGAAAAGAAGGGTTTATCGTCACCCCACAATTAGCTATTTTATGGGAAGATTCTTATCGTCGATTTGGAGATAAGAAAGAAAGTATTTATCAACCTTGGAAAGAAACATTCGCACCAAAGGGACGAGCCCCTCGAGAAGGGGAACGTTTTGTTAATAAAGATATTGCAAAAACTTTAGAGATTATTAGTAAAACAAAAACTAAAGATTTTTACCATGGAAAATTAGCAGATAAAATTGTAGACACAATTACAAAGGCTGGAGGATATTTAAGAAAAGAGGATTTAGAAAATCATAAGGGCCTTTGGGTTCAACCATTAAAAACCACTTATCGAGGAGTGGATATTTGGGAACTACCTCCGAATGGCCATGGAATCACTGTCCTTATGACCTTACAATTATTAGAAGAATTGCCCTTAGAAACGATGTCAGAAGAACTAAGTCGACATTATACCATTGAAGCTTTAAAATTGGCATATACAGATGTAAGGGAATATGTGGCAGACCCGGATCATATGATATGTACTCCTGAACAGCTTCTGCATCTTGAGTACTCTAATTCTAGACGTAAACTCTTAGAAGAACAGGCCCAAGAAGCAAAAATCGGGACCCCTCCAGGAGAATCGACAGTATATTTTGCTGTAGCTGATGAAGAAGGTACCATGGTTTCTTGGATTCAAAGTAATTATGAAGGGTTTGGAAGTGGAGTAGTTATTCCAGGGACGTCTATAGCTTGTAATGATCGTGGAGCTAACTTTAACCTTCGAAAAGGACATGCTAATGAAGCAGGAGGAGGTAAAAGATCTTATCATACTATTATTCCTGGTTTTATGACTAAAGATGGAAAGGCCTTTGGCGCCTTTGGTGTTATGGGTGGATTTATGCAACCTCAAGGGCAAGTACAAGTAATCCGAAGACTTTTAGATGATGGCTATAATCCACAAGCAGCTTTAGATGCACCTCGTTGGCAATGGTTAGGTGGCTTATCCTTAGAAGTGGAAGAAGATATGAATCCTAATGGGATTAAAGATTTGAAAACACGAGGACATGATATTCAAATGGTGAAAGATTCTCGATCTATGGGTCGGGGACAAATTATTTTAAAAACAAAAGAAGGATATGTAGCTGGAACTGAAAAAAGAACAGATGGGAGTATTTATGCAAGATAAGATAGAACAAGGAAAGATTCATGTTTATACAGGGAATGGAAAGGGGAAAACAACAGCTGCCCTAGGTCTGGCAACAAGGATGTTATGTTCTGGTGGAAAGGTCTATATGGGACAATTTATCAAAGGAATGGAGTACGGAGAACTTCATTTACCAGATTACTTTCCGAATCTAACCATACGTCAGTTTGGAAGGGATTGTTTTATTCATCAGGACCCTAAAAAAGAAGATTTTGAATGTGCCTTAAAAGGTTGGGAAGAAGTAAAAGAAAAATTAGCCAAGGGGGAAGAAGAATTGATTATCCTAGATGAGCTAAATGTGGCTATTTTCTATAAACTCCTTCCCTTAGAAGAGGTTCTTCAAGTGATTGATACTAGAAATCCTAAGCCAGAACTTGTGATTACCGGTCGATATGCTCCAGAAGAAATTATCCAACGAGGAGACTTGGTCACTGAAATGAAAGAAATTAAACATTATTTTCACCAAGGAGTGAGAGCAAGAAAAGGAATTGAATATTAAAAATTTTGATAAGGACGGCGAAGTCTTCCTGCAGGGATGGTACTAAGATGATAGGTGGTATTACCTAATTTCCAACCTTTCACCCAGTTTTCTAATAAAAGGGGTGGAAGGTTTTTTATTTGATTGACAATATTTTTATCTCCAGGAATTGCATATAAATAAGAAAAATAACCAATCCCATCTTCTCCTATAGATACAGGATAATAAATATCAACAGGGGTAAGGAGAGGGAGATATTCTTCTCTCATACCACGATCATGTAAATAAGCACTTTGGGAATCTTTATCAATCCAGTAAAATTTACAAAGGTATAGAAAAAATCTCTCAGAATGTAGAGAAAGCGTATAAGATCTTTTTTTGGTTAGAACAAGAGTACTTATTTCTTCATTTTCTTTGAATATAGGGAAAAACCCAAGTAAACTTTCTTGTAAATAGGGAATAACAATTTCAAAATCTAACATAATCTACCTCCAAATAAACTAATGTTCTTAATATATTATACAGGAATATATTTTTTTGTAAAGAAGAATTTTAATAGAATAATTTTCAAGAAAAATTATATTTTAAAAAGATACTGTAAGATTAGAAAAAATTATCACTTGGAAGTTATAAATAAATAAAATTCATTATAATTTTATTAAAAATATTGAAACATTCTGCAAAAAGTGTTATTATATTTATATTGATTATCAATACAAATATAATAAGTCAAGGTTAATTAAGAGCCACCATTTATAGATTAATAGAATAGGTAAAAAATAAGTAGATTACATTCATTGTACTAAAGAGGTGGTTTTATGAATTTATTAATGGCGCCGAAAGAAAAAGTCTTAAGAATTATTAAAGTTAGAGAGAAAAGAAGCACAGACAAGCAAGAAAAGTTTCTTTCTAATTTAGGCTTTGTCGAAGGGGCCAATATTTCTGTAATTACTGAAAATAGAGGAAACTTAATTGTAAATATTAAGGACAGTCGTGTGGCTTTAGGAAAAGATTTAGCCTTACGTATTATAGTTGAAGAAATTGATTAAGGAGGGGAAAATGAGTGATATTCTAACGTTACGAGATGCTGAAATAGGTGGTTTTTATTCCGTAAAAAAGATTCATGGTTTAGGACCAGTTAAAAGAAGGATTATGGATATGGGTGTTACAAAAAACACTCCACTTTATGTTCGTAAGGTTGCTCCTTTAGGAGATCCTGTGCAAATTACAATTCGCAATTATGAATTAAGTTTACGAAAAGAAGATGCAGGGATGATAGAAGTAGTGCCAATAGAACCGGAAGAAGCAGAATCGTTAAAAATTAAAAAAATATAAAATATAAAAAATAAAATAAGCATAATCTGAAAAGAAGAGGTGATGATATGGGTATTCGAATTGCTCTAGCTGGAAATCCTAATAGTGGAAAATCCACATTATTTAATACTTTAACAGGTAGTAACCAATATGTTGGAAACTGGCCTGGTGTTACTGTGGAAAAAAAGGAAGGTACATATAAAAAGGATAAGGATGTTTCCTTTACAGATCTTCCTGGAATTTATTCTTTGTCTCCCTATACCTTAGAGGAGGTAGTTAGTAGGGACTATTTATTAAATGAAAAGCCAGATGTTATTATTGATGTAGTTGACGCATCAAATATAGAAAGAAACTTGTACTTAGCAACACAATTAGCTGAGATTGGTATCCCTATGGTACTAGCACTAAATATGATGGATATTGTAGAGAAAAATGGGGATCGAATTAACACTAAAGAATTAGAAAAAAGTCTTGGGTGTAAAGTTGTAGAAATCTCAGCACTAAAAAATAGAAATATAGATCATTTAATCAATACTGCTAAGGAAGTAGCTAAAACAAAAATTCAGCCAATGGCTACCTTTACTGGAGAAGTGGAAAAGTATATCCAAAAAATTGAAGATACTGTTTCTTCTTTAAAAGGAGACCCTTCCGCTCGTTGGTATGCTATTAAATTATTTGAAAGTGATGATAAACTTCCTGGTCATCTTACAATTTCTCCAGAGGAACAAAATAAAATTGAATCTATTATCAAAGAAGGAGAAGATGCTTTTGATGATGATGGAGAAGGAATTATTACTGATGCAAGATATCAATTTGTTACTGAAATTACTAAAAATACAGTAAAAAAAGGTCGCTCCGGGTTAACAACTTCTGATAAAATTGATCGAATAGTAACCAATCGATTTTTAGCACTACCTATTTTTGCTGCAATTATGTTTGGGGTTTATTTTATTGCTATCTCCATTGTTGGAGGACCGGTGACTGATTGGGTCAATGATGTTTTCTTTGGGGAAATCATCGGTGGAGGTTTGGAAGGATTTTTAACAAGTATTGGAACAGCTGAATGGTTGGTATCTTTAATTGTAGAAGGAATTGTAGGAGGAGTTGGTGCAGTTCTTGGTTTCTTACCAATTATTGCTACCTTGTATTTTTTACTTGCTATTTTAGAAGATATTGGATATATGAGTCGTATCGCCTTTATTTTAGACCGTATTTTCCGTAAGTTTGGTCTTTCTGGAAAATCCTTTATTCCTATTTTAATTGGAACAGGATGTTCTGTTCCAGGAATTATGGCAACAAGAACGATAGAAAATGAAAACGATCGAAAAATGACCATTGTAGTAGCTAGTTTTATGCCATGTGGAGCAAAGACAGAGATTATAGCATTATTTGCAGCATCTATTTTTGTTGGAAAATGGTGGTTTGCACCAATTTGCTACTTTGCAGGTATTATTGCAGTGGTGGTTTCAGGAATTATCTTAAAGAAAACCAAGAGATTTGCAGGTGACCCTGCACCATTTGTTATGGAACTTCCTGAATACCATATTCCAAGTGCTTACAATGTAGTTAAAAGTACTTACGATCGTTGTAAGGCCTTTGTTATTAAAGCTGGAACCATTATTTTGGCAGCTACAGTTGTTATATGGTTCTTAAGTAATATTTCTGTTCATGGAGAGTTCCGTGTCTTTGCAGATGATTCTACAGATAGTATTTTAGCAGCAATAGGTAAGGTTTTTGCTCCTTTATTTGCACCTCTTGGATTTGGTAACTGGATGGCAACTGTTGCAACAGCTTTAGGTCTTGTTGCAAAAGAAGTTGTAGTAGGTACTTATGGTGTAGTTGCTGGTTTGGGTTCAGATCTTGGGGCTGATGATCCAAGTATGCTTGAATATGTGAGAGGAACTTTTACAGCTGTTTCTGCTATGAGCTTTATGATATTTAATCAATTGAATGTTCCATGTTTTGCAGCAGTGGGTGCTATTCGAGAAGAAATGCATGATGCAAAATGGACCACCTTTGCGATTTTATATCAAAGTATTTTCTCCTATGTGATTGCTTTAATTATCTATCAATTTGGAAATGTTTTGGTGATGGGAGAACCTGTAACTATCTGGACTATTATTGCAGGAATTTGTTTAGCCGTTATTATATTCTTACTTCTACGTAAGGATCCTAATGAAAAGGAAAGATTAAAAGCAAGGTCTATAGTAACAGAATCCTAATAAAACACTCACGGAGAGGAAGTGACAAATATGGAAAATTTGCCAACGATTATCGTCGGTTTAATCGTATTATTGGTATTTATCTATGCCGTGATGAAAACAAAAAACACTGGTGGCGGTTGTGGTTGTGGCTGTAGTGGTTGTAAGTATGCCTGCCATCAAAAGGGAAAAAAGAATAAGAATGAAAAAGGTCATCCTATGGGATGATCTTTTTTTGAGAAATTAATAAAATTAGACCCTTTTATAAGAAAATATAACCATTTTTATTTCTTGGAGCATTATTTTAATAAATCAATAAATTGATTTTTTAGAAAAAGAAATAATCAAAAAAATTTTTTTAAGAAATCTCTTATTGATAGGTGTTTTCAAAGTCTTGAGCATTTGTAAATAACGGATTTTCAGAGTTTTGGAATAAAATATTTTTCTGTAATTTATTAATATATTAAAAAAATCTAGAGAATTTCATAAAATTACGTTGAATATTTTAAAAAAGATGTTATAATAGAATCATAAGTTAAATTAAAGAAAATGATGGAGGTTTTATTATGGCTCATATTATTACTGATGAATGCATCGCTTGTGGTGCTTGTAAACCAGAATGTCCAGTAGATTGTATTACTGAAGGCGCAATTTACGAAATTGATCAAGATGCTTGTATCGATTGTGGATCTTGTGCAGCTGTTTGCCCAACTGGTGCAGCTCAACCTGAATAAAAGGTTACATAACGGAAGGGGTTTCCTTTCCGTTTTTTATTTCTCTTAAAAATCTGTTGGCATTTTGTCGACAGATTTTTTTATAAAAAAGACCACCAAATTTCACTCCCTAGAGTAAGGTTTGGTGGTAAAAATATTCATACGTTTTTTCAACTTATCTTTCTTCTGGTGGAATAAATGGCATTGGGGCATTTAAGGTTACATAAGCAGGACGCATTATTTTATTGTCCATAACTTGTTCCATTCTATGGGCACACCAACCGGTAGTTCTCGAGACTCCAAAAAGTGGTGTGTATAAATCATGGGGAATATCTAACATTTGATAAACTAATCCTGAATATAAGTCAACATTTGCTGGTGCAGGATAGTCTGTATTCCTTCTCTTTCGTAAAAGCTCGCCACCTATTTCTTCTATATCATTGATTAAAGCAAAGGATTCTTCAAAACCCTTTAATTTTGCTAGTTCTGCAGCTTTTTCTTTTAAGAGAACAGCTCGTGGATCTGACATAGTATAAACAGCATGTCCTAGTCCATAAATCAATCCTTTTTGGTCAAAAGCCCTTCCTTCTAAAATTTTCTCTAAATATTGGCGTAAAGCTTTTCGATCATCCCATCGTGGTAAATGTGCTTTAATGTCGTCAACCATAGATGCTACCATAAGATTTGCTCCACCATGGCGAGGCCCTTTTAGGGAACCAAGGGCTGTGGCAATGGCAGAATAAGTGTCTGTTCCTGAAGAGGAAACTACATGAGTGGCAAAAGCAGAGTTATTACCTCCCCCATGTTCTGCATGAACCACCATAAGAATATCTAGCATATCTACTTCTTCTTGGGTAAATTCTCTATTTTCACGTATTAAATGTAAAATATTTTCTGCTGTATTATATTCTTCTTTTGGACGATGGATGATTAAGGATTGGTCGTCAATATAATGTCTTTTTGCTGCATAACAATAAGCCATAATGGAAGGAATTTTAGCTATTAGGTTGATAGATTGTTTTAAAACATTATAAGTATCTGTGTCATCTGGACTTTCGTCAAAGGTATATAATGCTAAAACAGATTGCATCATTTTATTCATAAGGTCCTTACTAGGAATTTTTAAAATAACATCTTCCAAGTACTTATCAGGAAGGGGACGTAATCGACAAAGGGTATCCTTATAAATTTTTAGATTTTCTTGATTTGGTAAAGAACCTAAAAGTAATAAATAGGATACTTCTTCAAAGATATTTCTACCTGTTTCTTCTCCGTTTTTGACGATATCAATTAAAGAATATCCTCGGTAACTAAGATCACCTTCACAAGGGGTTTTTTCTCCGTCTACATATTTATATCCTTTTACATCGGCGACACGGGTGATTCCAACTAAAACCCCTGTACCATTTTTATTTCTTAGTCCTCGTTTTACTTTATATTTATCATATAATTCAGGTTGGATATAAGATCGCTTTTCAATGATGTCTACAAATTCTTTAAAACGATTCTTCAGTCCTCCATGTTGCTCCATAATATTCACCTTTCCATTTCTTTTAAAATACATGTAGTAAATTCTCTTGTCCCAACTTTTCCTCCAAGTTCATAGGTAAAGTTATCTGTATTTGATAGTACTTTTTCAATGGCTTTCCGAATACTATTACCTTTATCTTCGTGACCGATATAATCTAAAAGCATAGCACCAGAAAGAAGGATAGCTGTTGGATTTGCTAAGTCTTTACCAGCTATATCTGGAGCTGATCCATGAACGGCTTCAAAAATAGCAAGATTTTCCCCAATATTAGCTCCAGGAATCAATCCTAATCCTCCAACAAGTCCTGCACATAAATCGGATAAAATATCACCATATAAATTTTCGGTTACAATAACTTTATAATTTTCTGGATGCATAACCAACTGCATACACATATTATCGATAAGGACTTCTTCTAGTTGGATACCTTTATAATTTTTTGCAACATCTCTAGCACACTGTAGAAATAAACCGTCGGTTAATTTCATAATATTTGCTTTAGTTACCACAGTCACTTTTTCGATTCCATGTTCTTTTGCATAGTCAAAGGCTTTTTTTATAATTCGTATTGATTTCTCCTGGGTGATCACCTTTATAGAGTGGGCTTCTGTAGGAGAAATTTGTTTTTCAATTCCTGCATATAAATCTTCTGTATTTTCCCGAAAAATAATGATATCTACATTTGGATATAATGAAGGAACTTTACCAATTCTCTTTACCGGGCGAATATTTGCATATAAATCATACTTTTTTCGAAGAGCTACATTTACACTGGAAAAGCCCTCTCCAATAGGTGTAGTAACAGGGCCTTTGATTCCAATTTTATTTTTTTCTAAGGATTGAAATAATTCTTCAGGAAGGTAAGTTCCAGTTTTTTTATAAGCATCGGCTCCAGCTACATATTCTTCCCAAGTAATATCCAATCCTGTTTTTTCCATAACTGCTTTTAAGGATTTTATAATTTCTGGCCCAATTCCATCTCCAGGGATTAGTGTAATCTTCATTTTTTTCCTCCATCTAAATGTTTTGAATAATTTAAATATCCACCTTCACGAAGAACAGCTTCTTCCCTTGGAGAAAGTGTAAGTTCTAGAAGGATATCGATATCTTTATTGACCACCTTTAAACGTAAATCCCCTTGACCAATGGTTTCCTTTAGGTTATCTAAACGTAGTAGATCTCCTTCTTCCAGTTTTTCATAATCTTCTTTATTTTTGAAAACCAATGGGAGAATACCTGTATTGATTAAATTAGATCGATGAATTCTTGCAAAACTTTTTGCAATGACACCAACAATTCCTAAATATAAAGGAACTAAAGCTGCATGCTCTCTAGAGGAGCCTTGTCCATAATTTTCTCCTCCTACAATAAAACCACCATGATTTTCCTTAGCTCTTTGTTCAAAATCATCAATTAAAGTAGTAAAGGCAAAGGATGCTAAATGAGGAATATTGGAACGATAGGGGAGTAATTTTGCATTGGAAGGAACAATATCATCAGTTGTTATATTATCCCCAGCTTTAAAAATAATCTTTTTTTCTATAGTATTAGGTAAAGCTGTGTTAAGAGGGAAAGGCTTAATATTTGGTCCCATCATTGTGGTTTTTCTTCTCTTATCTTTTTCCTTAGGATAGACAAAATAATGATCTACCTTACCATAAGAATCGGGTTCTTCTATTACTGGTGCAGACCAAGTAGAAGGGTCTGTTAAATAACCGGTAATAGCAGAAACTGCTGCTGTTTCTGGGCTGACAAGATAAACTTTTGCATCCTTAGTACCAGAACGACCTTTAAAGTTTCGATTAAACGTCCGTAAAGAAACACCTTCAGATTTTGGGGCTTGTCCCATTCCTATACAAGGACCACAAGCAGACTCTAAAATTCTGGCTCCAGATAAAATCATTTGAGATAAGGCTCCATTTTCACTAAGTTGTCGTAAAATATTTGCAGATCCTGGACTGATAACTAAGGAGACATCAGGATGAACTTGTTTTCCCTTTAAAATTTCAGCTACCTTCATCATATCTCCATAGGAAGAATTGGTACAAGAGCCGATAGCCACTTGATCCACCTTTATCTTTTCATCCTTTATTTCTAATACATTATCTGGACTATGAGGACCAGCAGTTAATGGAGTTAAAGTATTTAAATCAATGGAAATACTATTATCATAAATAGCATCAGCATCAGGAGAAAGAGGCAAATAATCTTTCTCTCTCCCTTGACGTTTTAAATATTTTCTTGTAATTTCGTCAGAAGGGAAAATAGACGTAGTTGCACCAAGTTCAGCCCCCATGTTACAAATAGTGGCTCGGTCAGTAACGGAAAGGTTTTTTACCCCTTCCCCAGTATATTCCATAATATACCCTACGCCACCTTTAACAGTTAAACGTCGCAGAACCTCTAAGATCACATCTTTGGCATTAACCATTGGAGGTAGAGATCCAGTTAATTCCACTTGAAAAACCTTAGGTGTCGTCAAATAATAAATACCCCTTGCCATACCAACAGCCACATCTAATCCTCCAGCACCGATTGCTATCGCACCTAAACCTCCTCCAGTAGGAGTATGGGAATCAGAACCAATTAAAATAGTTCCTGGTATTCCAAATCGTTCTAAATGTACTTGATGACAAATCCCTCCTCCAGGTTTAGAAAAAATAATACCATATTTTTCAGCTGCGGATGCAATAAAGGCATGATCATCAGCGTTTTCGAAGCCAGACTGTAACATATTATGATCTATATATGCTACAGACAAGTCTGTTTGGACTTCTTCTGGTTCCATAGCTTCTAGTTGTAAATATGCCATTGTACCTGTAGAATCTTGGGTCAATGTTTGATTGACTTTTACTTTAATTTCTTCTCCTGGTTTTAAATTTCCTTCTAATAAATGAGATTCTAAAATTTTATAAGCTAAAGTTTTTCCCATTTTTACACATCCTAACCTAAAATTTTTATTTTCTATTATATCACAATGACTTGGTAAAATATATGATATTAAGGGAATCCTTAGAAAGAAAACATGTGCAATCACTCATGTAATCTTCATAACCATCTTAAGTGGTTATGAAATATAAAATAATGATACATTTTGAAAAGAAAGTGATATAATAGGTATATATCAAAAAATGTTTAAAAGTAAGGAAGGATGACAAATGAAACTGCATATGGGACTTGATGTAGGGTCTACTACTGTAAAATTAGTGGTCCTAAATCAAAAGCTGGAATTACTTTATTCCACTTACCGTCGTCATTTTTCAGATGTGAAAAAGACGGTAAAAGATGTAATGAATGATTGTTATCGAAAATTTAAATATGATACTGTTACCATTAATGTAACAGGTTCTGGAGGTCTTTCCGTTCATGAATCTTTGGAAATTCCTTTTATACAAGAAGTGGTAGCAGGAACTGAAGCTATTAAAGAATTTTTACCCCAAACAGATGTTGCGATAGAACTTGGGGGAGAAGATTCAAAAATCACGTATCTAAAAGATAGTTTAGAACAAAGAATGAATAGTATCTGTGCTGGAGGGACTGGCGCTTTTATTGACCAGATGGCTAGCTTACTGGAAACTGATGCTGGAGGATTAAACGAACTTGCCAAGGAGCATAAAAAAATCTATCCCATTGCATCAAGATGTGGTGTGTTTGCTAAAACCGATGTCCAAGCCTTAGTAAATCAAGGAGCTACTAAAGCAGACATTGCAGGATCTGTATTTCAATCTGTAGTTAATCAAACAATTTCTAACTTAGCTTGTGGGCGGCCCATTGAAGGAAGGGTAGCCTTTTTAGGTGGACCACTTCACTTTTTGTCGGAACTTCGCAGTAGATTTATTGAAACTTTGGAACTTGGAGAAGAGGAAGCTCTCATACCAGAAAACTCAGAGCTCTTTGTAGCATTAGGTGCTGCTATTGGAGGGATGGATAATGAGGGGATTTCCTTTTTAGAATTATATCAACGAGCGCAAAATCCTAAGGAAACACCTAGAGATAGTGAGGATTTTCTACCACCCCTATTTTCTTCAAAAGAAGAATATGAGGAATTTAAAACACGTCATGAAACAGATTCCCTACCTGTAAAAGACATAGAAGAATATGAAGGGCCTATGTATCTTGGAATTGATGCTGGTTCTACTACTTCGAAGATGGTTCTTTTAGGTGAAAACAAAGAAATTTTATATACCTTTTATGGGTCCAACAAAGGATCTCCTTTAGAAATTATTCGGGAAAAAACTTTAGAAATTCTATCTCATTGTAATGAACAACGATGGATAGCAGCTGCTGGTTCCACTGGATATGGAGAAGATTTTATAAAATCAGCACTGGGACTTGATTTTGGAGAAGTTGAAACTATTGCCCATTTTAAGGCAGCGAAGTTCTTTGAACCTGAAGTTGATTTTATCTTGGACATTGGTGGACAAGATATGAAATCTATGAGAATTAAAGATGGAGTTATTGAATCTATCTTATTAAATGAAGCCTGTAGTTCTGGATGTGGTTCTTTCCTAGAAGCCTTTGCCAATACAGTACAAATGTCTGTAGAAGAATTTTCTAAAGTAGGTCTTTTAGCAAAACACCCGATGGATTTAGGTAGTCGTTGTACTGTCTTTATGAATTCACTGGTGAAAAAAGCTCAAAAAGACGGAGCAGAAGTAGGAGATATTGCAGCTGGACTGGCGTATTCTGTTATCAAGAATGCAATACAAAAAGTAATAAAGATTAGAGATCCTCGAGAACTAGGAGAGCATATTGTAGTCCAAGGTGGTACTTTTTATGGAGATGCTGTACTACGTGCTTTTGAATTGATAACAGAAAGGGAAGTAATACGCCCAAATATTGCAGGGCTTATGGGGGCTCTTGGTATGGCTTTAATCGGAATGGAAAAAGGATTAGAAAAATCCTCTATTCTATCTCGTGGAGAAATGGAAACTTTAAGTTTTCAAACAAGAAATACTCATTGTAATCGCTGTACCAATCAATGTCCATTAACGATACATCTATTTTCCAATGGTAATCGCTTTATTACTGGGAATCGATGTGAACGAGGAGCAGGAGTGGTATACGAAAAAGGGGAGGAAATTCCAAACCTTTATGCCTATAAACTTCATCGTCTCTTTGATTATCGTCCTTTGGAAAAAGAGAGAGCAAAAAGAGGAACGGTAGGAATTCCAAGGGTTTTAAATATGTATGAAAACTATCCTTTCTGGTTCCGTTTCTTTACCGAACTAGGGTATCATGTTGTTTTATCTGACATGACCACTAGGAAGTTATATGAAGAAGGAATGAAATCCATTATAAGCGAAACCGCATGTTATCCTGCAAAAATAAGTCATGGACATATTGAAAACTTAGTGAAGAAAGATGTGGATTTTATCTTTTATCCATCTATATTTTATGAAGAACAAACCTATGAAAGTGCAGATAATACACTAAATTGTCCTGTAGTTGCAGGATATCCAGAAGTGATTGCTCATAATGTTTCCTCCTTAAAGGAAAATAATATACCTTTCCTACATCCATTTTTATCCTTTGACCATAGGAAAAAATTGGAAAAAAGATTAGGAGAAGTATTTAAAGACATCCCTTATGGAGAAATAAAAAATGCGGTGCGAGCAGCTTATCGAGAGCAAGATGAATATCGAGAAGATGTGGCGAAAAAGGGAAGAGAAACTTTACAATATCTAGAAGAGAATCATAAAAAAGGAATTGTACTAGCTGGAAGACCCTATCATGTGGATCCGGAAATCAACCATGGTGTACCTGGATTAATCACATCTCTAGGATTAGCAGTTTTATCAGAAGATTCTATTGCTGGAGATGTAGAACTTGAGGGAAGACTACGAGTACTTGACCAATGGAATTATCATTCCAAACTTTACCGAAGTGCACAGTTTGTAGGGGAACATAAAAATTTGGAAATGGTACAACTAAACTCCTTTGGTTGTGGACTAGATGCAGTGACCACAGACCAAGTGAATGAGATTTTAGCCTCCTATCATAAAATTTACACCGTCTTAAAAATTGATGAAGTCAATAATTTAGGAGCGGTAAAAATAAGGTTACGTTCCTTATTAGAAGCTGTTGAGGAAAGAGAAATCCCTGATAAACCTGTGGTATTAAATCAAGAACCTCTGACCTTTACCAAAGAAATGAAGGAAAAACATACCTTATTATTACCACAAATGTCACCGATTCACTTTAGTTTAATCGAGCCAATCCTTTCTCGAGCAGGGTTTAATGTAAAGGTACTGGAAAAATTAACGGGTAAAGTGGTAAATGAAGGTTTAAAATATGTAAATAATGATGCTTGTTATCCTTCGATTTTTGTCGTTGGTCAGTTTATCGAAGCTATAAAAAGTGGTAGATATGATACAGACAACTTAACTCTTATCATTTCACAAACAGGAGGAGCCTGTCGTGCATCTAATTATGTTGCTTTTATCCGAAAAGCATTAAAAGATGCAGGATATGAAAACATCCCTGTACTTGCACTTTCTGCACAAGGAATTGAAAAACATCCAGGTATCGATATGAGGCTCCCGGAAAAAAGAAAGCTTTTAAAAGAAGTGGTTATGGGACTTCTTTATGGAGACTTGGTTATGCGTCTTGTAAATAAAACTAGACCTTATGAACGAATCAAAGGTTCTGCAAATATTTTAAAAGACCGTTGGCTAGAAATATGTGCGGAGGAAGAATCTTTTGCAAATCGACGGGTTTTCCGTAGGAATGTGCAAAATATGATTCGAGAATTTGAACAGTTGGAAACCACAGGAGAAACGAAGCCAAAAGTAGGAATTGTAGGGGAAATACTTGTAAAATATTTACCAGCAGCTAATAATAATCTTCAAGAATTATTAGAAGAAGAAGGGGTGGAAGTAGTCATTTCCGATTTAACAGATTTTCTTATGTACTCCTTTAGAAACAGTAAGGAGAAATGGAAATTACTCTCTAAGGGAATGGGTCCTTATGTAGTATCCTCCCTTGCCATCCAATATATAGAATCCTATCGTCAAATTATTCGACAAGAATTAGAGACTTCTACCTTTGATGCACCGGAAACCATAGAAACCCTAGTAGACTATGCAGAGGAATTTGTAAGTCTTGGACATCAATATGGAGAAGGTTGGCTTTTAACGGCGGAAATGGTGGAACTTATTCACCAAGGAGCAGGTAATATTGTTTGTGTCCAGCCCTTTGGCTGTTTGCCTAACCATATTACTGGAAAAGGTGTTATACGAGCTATTCGAGAAAAATATCCAACCGCAAATATTGTTCCTATTGACTACGATGCCAGTGCATCTTCAGTGAATCAGTTAAACAGGGTAAAATTAATGTTATCCCAAGCTGTAAAGAATAAGGAAAAAAATCGTAGAATAGAAGAGGAAGCAAGGGCCGTTCGTAACCAGTAAAGGCCATTTCAATTTTAAAAGGTGAAATATAGAATAAATTAGTAGAGGGAACTCTCGGAAAGAATTTCTTTCCGGGAGTTCTTTTTATATTATAAAAACCATATACATAATTTTTAGGTGGAAAGTTTTGGAAAAAATTATTACGAATAAAGAAAAAATAAACAATTATTAAACAAAAATTAAACAGAAAAATAAAATAAAAGTAATAAAAAATTAATATTTATTATGCAACCAAACAATATTCATTAAAATATTTTTATGATAAAATATATATATAAAATTTTTGGATAGGTAAACTTAAACTTATAGTATATTATCTATAATCTAAGGGGTTATCAGTCACGAATTTTTATTTCCAACTTAAAGTAGAGTATTTTAATATTGTTAAAAGTATTAAAAGCTGGAAGATATAACAAAGTTTGAAATTTGTTACATGCTTATGAAAAAGAAGTGGGAAGATAGTTTTAAATGAAAATGATCGTAGAAATAGGAGGAAAAGATTGAGTGTTTATATGTAAAAAATAAATAAGTAAGAAAGAATTCAAGGAGGGGAGAATAATGAGAAAAGAAAAAAGTAAATATTTACGACTACTATTTATATTAATGTTAATACTTGGAATCATCATTCCAACATCGATTTTTGCAGCAGAAAAGCCTTTTACACGTATTTTTAATACAAAGATAAAAGGTGAGATAAAAATCACAGGAAATACTTTACAAAGACCGGCTGATAAAACGGAAAAAGCAGAAAATGCATTAGCAGGAAAAACCACAGATGGAAACAATCAATTTAAAATGAAAAAGCTGGATGTGGATACTGATGCCGGTACCTCCAGTTCATCTTCAGCTAATTTGGTTTTTGCTCCTAAGGCAAAAGTGGAAAAGGCATTTCTGGTTTGGGGTGCGACTACAACAGGAGGTACACCTGCCACTGTTAATGCCGGGCATCCACCTACCATTAAATTTAAAACCCCTAAATCAAAAAATTACCAAGTTATTTCACCTACAGGGTGGAATCAATTTAGTGAAGGAAAAAAAGATTATAGCGCCTATGCCGATGTAACAGAATTAGTAAAATCGGGAGGAGCTGGAACCTACTGGGGAGCAGATATTCCTCAAAGCACAGATGCGACGGATCGCTATGGTGGGTGGTCTTTAGTAGTCGTCTTTCAAAATGATGATCGACCAAAAAACGACTTATCCATATTTTTTGGACATAAAGTTGTTAAGAATACCACAGGTATTCAAATTCCTATAACAGGAATCCAAACCCCTGCAGTTGGGCCAGTTCATGCAAAGGTAGGATTTGTCGCCTGGGAAGGTGATGCAAAGTATAATAATGACCATGCATTGATAAATGTAAATGGTAAATTTGAAGAACTTTTCAACCAAACATCGCCTAAAGATAATTTCTTTAATTCAACCATTTCAGATAATGGTGCATATTTAACCAATCGTAATCCTGCTTATGTTAACAATATGGGTATCGATGCAAAAATTATTAATATTGATGGAAAATTAAAAAATAGTGCTACCAGTGCAAAATTTAAATTTGACAGTGGTGGAGACTGGTATTATCCCACGATTCTAACCAGTGAAATCGAAATGTATGCACCGGATCTTAAGGTGACAAAAACGGTAGAAAATCTTTCAGGGCATACCCCGGCGAAAGAGGGAGATATTTTAGAATATACGGTTCATTTTGAAAATATAGGCATAGACACGGCCATGCATACCGTAGCTAAGGATTTGATACCTGATGGGTTGGAATATGTGCCAGGTACCATTAAAGTTACTAACGGACAAAATTCAGGGCCTAGGACCGATGCCAAAGATGATGACAGTGCAGAGTATGATACAGCAACAAAGAACCTTATCCTTCGAGTGGGAAATAATCCGACCAATAACAATACAGATCCCGAAGGAGGCTCATTGGAACATGAACAGGTTTATGAAGCAAAATTTCAAGCAAAAATCTTACCAGAAGGAGTGGGAAGTCCCCTTACTAATGAAATAAAAGTAACTTATGATGGTACTGACGGAACCCCTGCCAATACAGGTTTAGATGGAAGCGGATCTGTAACCACTCCTACAGAAGAAGCCAATCCACAAATTAAATTTACAAAAACATCAAATAAAGATTCAAGTTATCGATTGGTAAAAGGAGAAACCATTACCTATACCTTTACAGTAGAAAATACTGGAAATGTTACGTTAAAAGATGCCAAAGTTACTGACCCAATGGAAGGCCTTAATCCAAAAGAAATAAAATTGGATAAAACCACTTTAGCACCGGGAGGAGTAGCTACAGCCTCAGCCACCTATACCATTACACAAGATGATGTAGATGCTGGGAAAGTGGAAAATACTGCAACAGCAACGGTAAAACCTCCTAGGGGAGAATCCTTCTCTACAACAGCAACATCTACAGTTCCAGGATCGCCAGAACCGAAAGTCCTTTTTACAAAAACTTCGGATAAAAACTCGGATTATCGTTTAATAGCAGGAGAAACCATTACCTATACCTTTAAAGTGAAAAATACGGGAAATATCACTTTAAAAGACCTTACGTTAAATGACCCAATGAAAGGGTTAAAACAAAATGGTAAGGAAGTAGAAGGTGGAGTTCTTACATTAGATAAAACCACCTTGGCACCAGAAGAAACTGCTACAGCCACGGCTACCTACCTCATCACCCAGGCAGATGTAGATAAGGGCTCAGTGACCAATAAAGCAATAACAAAAATGAAAACACCGGATGGTACGGAAATCCAAAGAGATGCCACAGCTACCGTACCTGCATCTCCAGGGCCTGATGCAACATTTGAAAAGACGACAGATAAAAAACCGGACTATAATTTAAAAGTAGGAGATACCATTGAATATACCTTTACCTTAACCAATACAGGGAATTTAACATTAAAAAATCTTTCCCTGACTGATGAAATGCCTGGTTTATCCACACCGACATTTGATAAAACAGAATTGGCACCGGGAGGAGTAGCTACAGCCAAAGCTACCTATACGATTACCCAAATAGACGTGGACAAGGGATCAGTAACCAATAACGCAGTGGCAAAAATGACGACTCCTGATGGTAAGGAGATGCAAAGAAATGCAACAGCCACAGTACCGTCCAAGCCGTCGCCGGACTTTACCTTTGAAAAGACCACTGATAAAAAACCATCCTATCGATTAAAAGTCGGAGATGTTATTACCTATACCTTTAAAGTGAAAAATACGGGAAATGTGACTTTAAACAATGTCCAAGTAACAGATCCTATGCCAAATTTATCTTCCTTTACCTTTAACAATGTTACTTTGGCACCGGGAGAGACTGAAACGGCCACAGCCACCTATACCATTACCCAGGCGGATGTAGATAACGGAGCCATTAATAATACGGCAACGGCTACTGTTACGCCACCATCAGGAACACCTATAGAAAAAGATGCTTCGGCAAGGGTACCGGCAAGTCGAAAGCCTAACTTTACCTTTACAAAAACTTCAGACAAAGATGATAATTATGAATTGGTATTAAATGATGTCATTGAATATACTTTTACCATTACCAATACAGGAAATGTGACCTTAAAAGATTTTACCGTTACAGATCCCATGATTGAACCCCAAGATATTACTTTACAAAAGACAGAATTGGCACCAGATGAAAGTACAACGGGCACAGCCTCCTATACCATTAAACAATCTGATGTTGATAAAGGGCAAATTGAAAATACGGCAACAGCTACAGCAAAATCTCCTTCAGGGAAAACCATTGAAAATGATGCTACAGATATGGTACCGGCAAGTCGAAAGCCCGACTTTACCATTACCAAGACAGCAGATATGGCAGATACCCCGAGTTTAAAGGTGGGTAATACCATTACCTATACCTTTACTCTTACAAATACGGGAAATGTAACCCTAACCAATGTAGGAATTGAAGATCCTTTAGAAGGCCTATCTGATATTACCTTGGATAAGACGACATTGGCACCAGGAGAAGTAGCCACAGGAACAGCAACTTATGAAATCAAACAATCAGATGTGGATGCCGGAGAAGTGGAAAATACGGCTAAAGGAATGGTAAATACACCATCTGGAAAGACGATGAAAAAGTCTGTCACAGAAGTGGTAACCATTAACCAAAATCCAAAAATCGTCTTTAAAAAATCCACAGATAAGGCCTCTGATTATGAATTAAAGGCTGGTGAAGTGATTACCTATACCTTTATAGTTACCAATGATGGAAATGTAACAGTCGACAATGTAGTCGTTACAGATCCTATGGAAGGCTTATCGAAAATTGATTTAGACAAGACGAAATTGGCACCAGGAGAAACAGCTACCGCAACGGCAACCTATACCATTAAACAAAAAGATGTGGATAAAGGGCAAATAACTAATATAGCAAAGGCTTCGGTTACACCACCTCAAGGAGGGCCAATCGAAGAAACATCTACCACTACAACACCGGCAAACCAAGGTCCAGACTTAACGTTTAAGAAAACTACAGATAAACCGGAAAGCTATCGGTTGGTAAAAGATGATGTAATCACCTATACCTTTACGGTAACCAATACCGGAAATATAACCTTAAAAAATATTACAGTAACAGATCCTATGGAAGGCCTAATGCAAAATGGAGGGGCAGTTACCGATTCCATTGCCTTAGATAAGACGGAGTTGGCACCAGGAGAAATGGCAAAAGGTGTAGCTACCTACAAAATCACCCAAGAAGATGTAGATGGTGGAAAAGTTAAGAATACGGCAACTGCAAAATCAACGGCAGCCAATGGAGTTGAATTGGAAAAAATTGCCTCTGCCAATGTACCGGCCTCACCGGAACCATCATTTACTTTAACAAAGACGACGAATAAAAAACAAGATTATCGTTTGAAAGCTGGAGACTCTATTACCTATACCTTTACGGTAACCAATACCGGGAATCAAACGTTAAAAAATTTGATAGTAAAAGATGAGATGGAAGGCTTACAACAAAATAATACGGCATTAACAGAAGGCTTATTAACTTTTGAAAAGACGACATTAGCACCGGAAGAATCTACCACAGCTACAGCTACCTATAAAATCACCCAAAAAGACGTAGATGCCGGTCAAATAAAAAATACAGCAAAAGGAGAAATGACCACACCAGCTGGAGAAAAGACCTATGGCGATGCCTCTGTTTCTGTACCATCTGAAAGAAATCCACAATTTACCTTTACAAAAACAGCGGATAAAACGAATTTGGTATTGGGAGAAACCATCACATATACCTTTACGGTAACCAATACAGGTAATGTAACCCTAACAAATGTAAATGTTGTAGACGAATTAAAAGGATTATCGGAAATTAATTGGGACAAGACGGAGATTGCACCAAAAGGAGTGGCAACAGGAACGGCCACCTATACCATTACCCAAGCTGATGTGGACAGGGGAATAGTGGAAAATTCGGCTACAGCAACGGCAAAAGGCCCTGAAGGAACAGCGCCACCAGCCCCACAAAAAGCCAGTGTTAGCGTACCTTCAGATAGAGTACCTAACTTTTATTTCACCAAGACCACAGATAAGGCGCCGGATTATAAATTAGTGGCAGGAGAAACTATCACATATACCTTTACAGTAACCAATACAGGAAATGTAACTTTAACAGATATTAATGTTGTAGATGAATTAAAAGGATTATCGGAAATTACTTGGGATAAAACAGAGATTGCACCAAAAGAAGTGGCAACAGGAACGGCCACCTACACCATTACCCAAGCTGATGTAGATAAGGGACAAGTGGAAAATAGTGCAACAGCTACCGTTACCCCACCAGATGGTGTAGAACCACCTATAGCACAAGTGGCAAGTGTAGCTGTACCGACTGAACCAAATCCTGGAATATCCATTACGAAAACAGCAGACAAAGAAAAGAATAAGCCATTACGAGCAAATGAATATATCACCTATACCTTTACCGTAGAAAATACGGGAAATGTAACGATCCACAATATTATTATAAAAGATCCTATGAAGGGTTTACCCAAACTCACCTTAAAGAAAAACACCTTAGCTCCAGGTGAAAAAGCCTTTGCGGTAGGAACCTATCAAGTGACTCCATTTGATGTAAAAAGAGGATGGTTAAAAAATACGGTAACCATAACAGGAGACACTGAACTTGGAGAACAAGTAAAAGATTCTGATACCCTTGTATTAGGAAATGGACAAATGCCAAACCCAGGTGGCATCGGAGGAATCGGTGGACATCATGGAGATAATAATGGAGGACATCCTTCTGGAAAGAAATACTATATTGTGAAAAAGAATCCAGAAATCACCTTAAATCGTGAATTACACTATGCCTATATGTTTGGATATCCTCAAGGGGACTTTAGACCAAATCGACCAATCACTCGTGCCGAAGTGGCAGTATTATTTACAAGATTAAGTGTGGGAACGGATAACCCGGGAATATCCAAAGATGAGTATTCTGATGTAATCCAAGATAAATGGTATGCAGATGCTGTAAATTATTTAAGTCACAAGGGAATCATCAAAGGTTACGGAGATGGAACCTTCCGACCGAATCAAGAAATTACAAGGGCGGAATTTGCAGCCATTGCCAGTCGATATGAAAAATATGGTGGAACAGGTGGAAAAACCTTCCCTGACGTCAAAGAAAACCACTGGGCAGCAGAAGATATCAATAGTGCTGCAGGTGCAGGTTGGATTAATGGATACCCTGATGGCAAATTTAAACCAGAACAAAAGATTACCAGAGCAGAAGTAGTTACCATTGTAAACCGCATATTAAATCGAGTGGGGGACCGTAAATTTATTTTAAGTCATTTCAATGACCCGAAACTTAGAACCTTTACAGATTTACAAAATATTAACTATTGGGCATATTTGGATATTATGGAATCTACCAATGGACATGATTTTTATCGATTAGAAAATGGGGAAGAACAATGGATAGAATTAAATGAAAAAGATTTTTACTACGATAAAAAGCTTAAAGATATCAAAGAAAATAAAAAGTATTATTAAAGAGAAAGGAAGGGCTCAACCTTTGTTGAGTCTTTTCCTTTTTCATAAAAATATCAAGAGAACGGACTTGATATAGCATTGAATTCAATAAGCCTATAAGTTATAAAAGAAAAGAGTTGAAGGAAACAAAATTATTGAGTTCTATGTATTTATTCTTTATAAAAGAAGCTATAAAGAATTACAAGAATACTATTTAGAAATATAGCAGAATACTAGATTATAAAAAGGAGAGAACTATGCTTAAAAAAGAAAGCAAATATTTAAAGATATTTATAATGATACTAATTCTATTCATTTTCAGTCCCGTAAGTATATATGCGGATCAATTAGATTTCTATGCCATTTATAATGAGCAAATGAAAGGTGAAATCAAGATAACAGGGAACACGTTACAAACTCCTGATTCCAATTCACTAAATTCTGATGAAATTGAAAAAATATTGACTGGCAAAAAATTGGAAAATAATAATGATTTGTTTATGACTCACTTAGATGTAGATGGAGATGGGAATACGATAAACTCCTCTTCTGCAGACCTGGAGATTTCTCCTGGCGCTAAGATACACAGGGCTTTTCTTGTTTGGGGAGCAAATGTAACTAAAGAAAAAACAGATGTACCAACTGTAGTAACAGAAAGTAAACCACCAACAATTGAAATTAAAACGCCAAAAATGGATTATAAAAAGTTGAAACCCACACACTGGAATCAGTTTACAAAAAAAGATAATGTGAAATATGATTATACCGCTTATGTAGATGTAACTGAGATCGTTAAGGATGGAGGAGCAGGAACGTATACATGTGCGAATATCCCTCAAGGAACAGGAGCAAAGGATGTATATGGTGGTTGGTCTTTAATTACTGTCTTCGAAGATAAAACAAAGCCTTTAAATGACTTATCTATATACTTTGGACATAAAATTGTAACAAGCAAAGCTCCAGGTAACCTTCTGGAAATTCCTATTCAAGGTTTTAAGACTCCGGATCAAGGGGAGGTTCATGCCAAACTTGGGATAGTTACTTGGGAAGGGGATCGGAAAAAAGGAAACGAGAAGTGTAAAGATTCTTTAACATTTGGAGGGAAAAAACTTTCGGATGTTCTAACGAATGAAGATAATTTTTTTGATTCTGGAGTAACCTATAATGAAAAATTAATAGGAAATAGAAATCCTGCTTATGTTAATAATCTAGGTATTGATGCTAAAATTTTCAATCAAGATGGAGTATTAAAGAATAGTGTAAATTCTACTACTTTAAAACTAGAAAGTAATTGGGAATGGTATTACCCAACAATAGTTACTACAGAAATTGAACTTTATGCTCCTGATATCAAAGTAGAAAAAGAAGTAAAAAATATTAATGGAAGTAAAATTGCAAAATTTGGAGATATTTTAGAATATACAGTTGAAGTAAAAAATCAATCCACAGATACATCAATCAATACCATCGCTTCAGATATATTACCAGAAGGAATAGACTATGTACCTAATACCATTAAAGTATTAGAGGAATCGAAATTCGTTTCAAAAACAGATGAATCGGGAGATGATAACTGTGAATATGATAGTTCAAACCGAAAAATAGTTTTACGAATAGGAAAAGATTCTGTTAATACAGGAGAAGTAAAAGGTGGAAATCTTAGTAAAGATGAAGTTTTCATAGCTAAATTTCAAGGAAAAGTAAACGAAAAAAAATTAGGTTCCGTAATTAGAAATACAGTAAAAGTTAACTTTGATGGTAGTGTTGCTAAAAGTCTAGAAGAAGAAGGCTCTGTTGAGATTACTACCGAAGAATTGAATTCTGGTCTAACTCTTTCAAAACAAGCAAATAAGAAATCAAACACACCATTAAAACTAGGGGAAGTCATTACCTATACTTTTATTGTTAAAAATACGGGAAATAACACTATTTATAACATTGATATTTCAGATCCTTTAAAAGGATTATCAAAAATAAGTATTGATAAAAAAGATTTAGAACCTGGGGAAACTTTAACAGGAAAAGCGAATTATATAGTAACAAAGAAGGATGTATCCATAGGAAAAATAGAAAATATAGCATCAGCAACAGGAGAAACTGTAAAGGGAGAAAAAGTGGAAGCTTCCGATACTCTCGTTTTAGGACGAGGAGAAACTCCAGAACCAGGAGGAACTGGAGGGCACTCTACAGGAAAGAAACACTATAAGGTAAAGAAAAATCCTGATATATCTCTAAATCGCGAACTACACTATGCATATATGTTTGGCTATCCCCAAGGAGACTTTAGACCGGAACGACCCATTACTCGTGCAGAAGCTGCTGTTCTCTTTACAAGACTTAGTGTAGAAACAGGAGATCCTGGTGTTTCAGATACTAAGTATCCTGATGTAGTCCAAGATAGTTGGTATGCAGATGCTGTGAATTATCTAAGCCATAAAGGGATTATTAAAGGTTATGAAGATGGCCTTTTCCGTCCAAATCAAGAAATTTCAAGGGCGGAATTTGCAGCCATTGCCAGTCGATATGAAAGATACACTGGTGATACCGTTAAGAACTTCCCAGATGTAGATAAAACACATTGGGCAATGAATGATATTAATAGTGCGTCCTCAGCAGGTTGGATCAATGGGTATCCAGACGGAACCTTTAAGCCGGCACAAAGTATTACTCGTGCAGAAGTGGTTACCATTGTGAATCGCATGCTTTATAGAGTCTGTGATAAAGAATTTATTCTAAGTCATTTGAAAGACGAAAATTTAAGAACCTTTACGGATCTACAAGATTTGAAATACTGGGCATTCTTTGAAATTATGGAAGCAACCAATGGTCATGATTTTAATCGATTGGAAGATGGAAAGAATGAGAAATGGCTACTATTAAATGACAAAGATTTTTACTATGACAAACATTTAAAGGATATGAAAGTCAATAAAAAATATTATAAGTAAATTGTTAAAAAGGCTCAACTTCGGTTGGGTCTTTTTTATTTGATTGATAATGATAAGACTAAATTCATTTACTCCCTTTCATATATGAATTAACAATTAAAAGATATAATACATAAGATGGACTTTTGTTATTAAAAAATAAAATCTTAACAATGGTGTTTTATGATATAAAAAAATAAATTGAAGTATTTAGAATAAAGAAAAAAATTTTTAATTATAACAACATGATTAAAAATAAAAAAGAAGTTTTAAACTAATAAACAATTTAGTTTATATATGTTAAAATATGGTAAAGAATAATTTTTCAAGGAATTTAAATAATATTTATAAATAAAATAGCTATAAATAAGAAAATTTCTTTTAAAATTGTGAGAATTTATGTCCATGAAGGAGAGGATTTATGAAAGGGGAAAAGCTTTTACTTAAATGATTTTATGTTTTATATTGTGTTGAAAGTAAATGAAAAAGTAAGGAAGAAAGGAAGGTTGATACCATGAAGGAGAAAGGAAGAATAAAGGGACCTCTGTCGTTTATCTTAACGATTTTGATGATAATGATACTGTCCACGTCGGTTTTTGCAGTTAACGAAGCAGAATTTACCCAAATTTATAAAAAACAAATGAGAGGGGAAATAAAGATTATTGGGAATACCTTACAAAAACCAAAGGGAAAAACAACTCCACCGGTTAATAAGAATAATAATGATTTTACCATGGAACTCGTAGACACAGATGGTGATACAAGTACGAAAAGTTCTTCTTCTGCAGATTTAGAAATTAATACTGGGGCTAAGGTTGCAAAAGCCTATTTAATCTGGGGAGCAACTGCAGATGGAGAAACTAATGTAGAAGTAAGTGATGCTAAACCACCTACCATTAAGTTCAAAATACCAGGTGGAGAATATGAAGAATTAACAGCTGGAATGGTGACAACAGACATTATAGGTAGTACTCCTAGTGAAATAAAAGGCTGGAATAATCTTGGGAATGGGGGTTATAAAAGTGCTTATACAGCTTGTGCAGATGTGACGGATCTTGTTAAAGAAAAAGGAGGTCCTGGGACCTATTGGGTTGCTGATATACCACAAGGCACAGAACTTACTGATAGATTTGGAGGCTGGTCACTTGTTGTCGTCTTTGAAGATGAAAGTAAACCTTTAAATGATTTATCTATATTCTTTGGTCATAAAGCTTTAAGTAAAGTGGAAGAGGAAGATATTGAGATTACAGGAATTAAAACACCAAAAAATGATGCTGTTTTGGGAAAAGTTGGTATGGTTGTTTGGGAAGGAGATGCCGGTAATAAAGGAGATGGATTTTTATTAAATGATATCCCTCTATCTGATAATGCATCTCCCATTGATAATTTCTTCAATTCTAGAATTTCTAACGAAGGAGTTCTTCTAACAAATAGAAATCCAAACTTTGAAAATAATATGGGAATTGATGCAAAAATTATAAATATTGATGGTAAATTAGAGAATAATGTTACAGAGGCTAGATTCACTTTTAAGACTGATGGAGATTGGTATTATCCCACGATTTTAACCAGTCAAATTCAATTATATCAACCTGAAATTAATCCTAAGAAAAGCGTTACAGTATTTAGAGACGGAGATAAAATCACTGGAGATGCAAAAATTGGGGATGACCTGGAATATATCATTGAATTAGAAAATGAAGGAAAAGATACAGCGAAAGAGATAGTTCTTACCGATACCTTACCAAAGGGAATAACTTTGGATCAGACTTCCATAAAAATTCAAAAGCCTAAGGACTCCGCATTTGTAGGTCCTGATCCTGACACTGTTAGTTATGACGAAAATGAGGGTAAACTTAAAGTATTTGTTGGAGAAGGAGCAACTGGAACAACAGGAGGCACATTATCTTTTGAAGAAGTTTATAAGGTAAAATATAAAGCAAAGATTAACGAAAAAGCATATAAAAATGGAACCACAAATAAGGTAGCAGTAGATTACAATGGGGAAGATGGCGCAGTTAATCTAACAGGAGAAACAGAAGTTACCGTTCCTATGGAACCGGAAAATCCCATTATAGAAATTACAAAAACAGCAGAAGCACCGACTGAACTTAAAGTTGGGGAAAAGATTAAATACAAATTTGAGATTTCAAATAAAGGAAATGTCAAATTACAAGATTTTACACTTACAGATAAGAAATTAGGAATAATAAATGAAGAAATTGTCGGTTCATTGGAACCAGGAAAAACAATGGAAGTTCAACATAAGGACTATTTTGATTATCAAATCACACAAGATGATGTTGATAAAGGTATAATTGCCAATACAGCTACGGTAACAGGAAAATCATTATCTGGTAAAGAAGATGATGATACTGATTCGGCAAAACCTATAAAAATCCCGGCGAAGGGGGAATTAACCTTTACTAAGTTGGCAAATGTAGGTGAATTGCCAGATAAAGATGGAAAGATTAAGTATACATTTAAAGTAAAAAATACAGGAAATGTGACCTTACATGATATAAATGTGGCTGACCCTATGCTTAATTTATCAGATATAACTTGGGATAACAAGACCTTAGCACCAGGTAAAGAAGCTGAAGGAACGGCAACCTATACCGTTACCCAAGATGATGTGGATAAAGGATTAACAAATGTAGCAACTCTAACAGCAAAGACTCCTTCAAATTTTGAGTTGAAAGCAACGGATTCTGTAACCTTAGATTCCACTGGAGTGGCTCAATTAGAATTTGAAAAAACATCGGATGTAGCAAAAGATAAATCAGCCACTTTAGGTCAAAAAATCACCTATACCTTTACAGTAAAAAATACAGGTACAATAACTTTAGAAGATATAGAAGTAGAAGATCCTTTCTTTAGTTCATCAAGTATTACTTGGGATAAAACGACTTTACCACCAAATGAAACAGCTACAGGAACGGCAACCTATACAGTTATTCAATATGATGTGGATAATGGTTTTATTAAGAATCAAGCTACTGTTACTGCGAAGCCTATAGGAAAAGATAAGCCTATAACCCAAACGAAGACTTTAATCATTCGAACTGAACAAAAACCAGATTATACTTTAACGAAGACGAGTGATAAAGATGGAAACTATAAATTAATTGCCGGAGATACTATTAAATATCGTTTTAAAATTGAAAATATAGGAAATGTTAAACTTGAAGATATTAAGTTAGAAGATAAACTTGAAGGATTATCAAATATTACGTTAGATAAAAAAGTACTACCTAAAGGAGAATCTACAGAAGTATCTGCGGATTATATAGTAAAACAAAAAGATGTGGATAATGGTGTATTAACAAATTATGCAAAAGCAAGTGCAAATACATTAAACAAACCAGAAGATGTAGATGATATTATTCGAACCAATTTTGTTTCTTTATTTGCAGACCGACAACCGGCTCTTACCTTAGAAAAGACTTCAGACAAGGCCGAAGATTATAAATTAGTTGCTGGAGATACCATCATCTATACCTTTAAAGCGAAAAATACTGGAAATGTTACGTTAACGGATATTAGTGTAACGGATAAGCTAAAGGGTATATCGGATGTAACTTGGGATAAAACAGAAATTGCTCCGGGGAAAACTGCCATAGGTAGAGCCACTTATATCATAAAACAAAGTGATGTGGATAAAGGTGAGATTGTCAATACTGCCACTGCTAAGGCCAAAGGGCCTGTAGGTACAGTACCTCCTGTATCGGAACCTGCTTCTTTGACCATTCCTGCGAAAAAGGCACCGGGAATCACCTTAAAGAAGACGGTGGATCGTAATCCAAATCAACCATTAAGAGTTGGAGAAACTATCATCTATCAATTTGAATATGAAAATACTGGAAATGTAACCTTAAATAATATTACTATTAAGGATGCAATGAAAGGTCTTTCAGAAATTGAAATGGATCGTAGTACTCTTTTACCTGGAGAGATTGGTCATGGAAAGGCAACCTATACTGTAACAGCAAAAGATATAGCAATAGGTTTCATTAAAAATAATGCCAAAGTATCAGCAACGACTTTCCAAACGGATCCAACGGTAACCGGAGAAGAAGTTATAGCCACTGCCTCTATTACCATTGGTCGTAAAGGTGGAGGAATGGGAGGTTCTTCTGGAGGAAGTCATGGCTCTGGAACCATTGTGGTGAAACCGGATGTGATAAATCCTGATATTTCCCTAAATCGTGAACTACACTATGCCTATATGTTTGGATATCCTCAAGGAGACTTTAGACCGGAACGAGCCATTACTCGTGCCGAAGCTGCTGTTCTCTTTACAAGACTTAGTGTGGAAACAGGAGATCCTGGTGTTTCAAAAGCAGAGTATCCAGATGTTCCTCAAGATACTTGGTATTCAGATGCTGTAAATTATCTAAGCCATAAGGGAATCATCAAAGGATATGAAGATGGTCTTTTCCGACCGAATCAAGAAATTTCAAGGGCAGAATTCGCAGCTATTGCCAGTCGTTACGAAAGATATTCTGGGGATACTGAAAAGACTTTCCCAGATGTAGATAAGAATCATTGGGCGATAAAAGATATTAGTAGTGCTGCTTCTGCAGGTTGGATCAATGGGTATCCTGACGGAACCTTTAAGCCGGCACAAAGTATTACTCGTGCAGAAGTGGTTACCATTGTGAATCGTATGCTTCACCGTGTATGTGACAAAGAATTTATTCTAAGTCATTTGAAAGATAAAAAGCTTAGAACTTTTACAGATTTACAAGATGTGAAGTACTGGGCATTCTTTGAAATTATGGAAGCAACCAATGGTCATGATTTCAACAGACTGAAAGATGGATCCGAGGAATGGATTAAATTAAATGACAAGGACTTTTACTATGACAAGCATTTGGAAGATATGAAAGTCAACGAAAAATTTTATAAGTAAGGTTTGGTAAAATCCTTTGATTTATCATAATATCAAAAAGCTGTTTTGGAAATGAATCCAAAACAGCTTTTTACTATTTCTTTGCGTTTATCAAATCTTCTTGCATATGACGGGAAACTTTCATAGTGTCTTCAAAAAATTCTTTTACATATTCTTTCATTTCTTCAGGCGTACGAGAAACGGCCTTGTCAATAACCTTTTGCTCTCGATCTTTATGGAGAACAGGCAAGTTATTTTCTATTTTATAATTGGCCACTCCTTTGACAATCTCCATTCTTTTTAAAAATAATTCTACGAATTGTCCGTCAATTTCATCAATTTCTTTTCTCAATTCTTCTAAATTCATATCGTCCTCCTACATAAGTATATTTGCTAAGGGATAACCAATAAATGTGGCAATAACAACTGCTACAAAGGCGATGATCGATCCATATATTGCTAGTGACTTTGCTGTAGTCCAACCGGATGCTCCTGCTATTGCTACACATGGCATAGCTGGTGGGAAAGCAAAGGAGAAGGAAGCCATTGTTCCAATAATTGCACATACAGCTGCGGTATTTACAGATCCTTTTGTTGCTAAGGTAATAGGTATGGCAATGGCAGTGACTACTGTTACTGTAACCATATTACTAGATAAGTTGGTTTGGATGGCAGCCCAAAGTGTTAAAACAAAGACCATAGCTAAAGGAGCCATTGTTTCTGCCATAGGAGCAATCATCTTTCCTAATTGGTCTGTTAATCCAATCTCTGGATTACTAAGGGCAGATCCTAAGGCTAATGTTCCAGAAGCCATAATCAAAGCTGCCCAAGGAACTCCTTGTTTCATTCCATCAGTAAATTTTAATAAAGGCTTTCCATTATCTGAAACAATGGATAGTAATACAACCCCAAGTAATGGTGGGAAGGCTGTTCCTAATTCTTTCATTTTTCCAGCGAAAGAAGGTAAGATAGACTTCGTTAAATCTGGTAAGACCCAAAGAGCGACAACAATGGCAAAAATCCCAAGTACCTTTTTTTCTTGGCCACCCATAGGATCTTTTTCAAGTTTTAATTGATCTAAATCCTTGATGTGTAATGCTTTCATATCTGGTTTCATAATATAACGAAATACAAGTAAGGAACCGATAAAACTCAATAGACCGGTGGGGATGGCATAGGCCATATATTGTGTATAGGTAATAGCTTCTTTTGTAGCTTCTTGGAAAAATCCTAGTGCCATTAAAGGAAAGACATGGGCGATAGGAGTCATTCCACTGGAAATTCCACAACAAATAACAAGTCCTATCATAAGCATAGAAGCTGCAGAATCTCCTTTTTTCAACTGAAGTACATGGTACATTTCTTCAATAATAGGTAGGTAAATAATAAATAAAACCGTTGGTGAAATAAATGAACCTACAAATAAAATAGAAATAAAAAATAAAATTGCTAAATACCAAGGACCTTTTTTTGCCCATTTACTAGTGACAAATGCCATGGCACATCGACGAATAAAAGGTGTTTCTGATAGTGCATAAGTACATAAAAAAGTAAACATTAAAAATGCAAAGGTTGAGTTACCAAAGGATGATCCGAGTATTCCCTTCATATCCAGTCCTGTAACTAACGCTAAACCTCCCATACAAAGTACACTTGGCCAATCTATAGCAACAGTTAGCCATAGAATTAAGGTACCTAGAAAAATCCCTAGTACTTGAATTCCTCCTTGGGTCATTCCTCCAGGTGGTGGTAGTACAAATCCTGAGAAAAAAACGATTAAAGCTATGATAACTTTAATGGCACGATTTTTATCTTTCATAATATCCTCCTTTTCTTATTTTGACATTTATGGAAAAAACTCTAATGATTCTAAGGTATCTTCCAACTCTTTTTTCGCCTCTAGCAAAGATTTTTTTAAAGTATCATAGCCCTTAACCTTAAGTCGAGTTGTGGGGCCAGATAGACTAATCGCAGCAATAGGCTTTGTGGAATTCTTTTGAAAGATCCCTGTACCAAAACAAGTTAGTCCATATTCATATTCTTCATTGTCTTGGGAAAGACCTGTTTCTAAGATGACTTTCATCATTTTCTGAAAATCTTCGTAGGTGGTTTTTGTATTAACCGTACGTATTTCCAGTTCTTTTGAGAAAAAATCTTGTCTTTCCTTCTCTTCCATATAGGTTAAAAAAATCTTTCCCATCGAGGAACAATGTAAGGGACTAAGAGGAACTAAGTTATTGATTAAATAAAATTTCTCCCCAATCACAGTATCAACATTTACAGCATACTCCTTATAATGTAAACCTAGATTAAAAGATTCTCCTGTTTTTAATGCATATTTTTCTAAAATGGGATGGGACATACTTGCAATATCTAAATTAGACTTAACCTTTTGACCATAAGTTAAAAATGAAATTCCCAGTTTATAATTATCATCTTTATTTTGAGAAATAAATCCGTGGATTTTTAAAGTGTAAAGAATTTTAAAAGCTGTTGCCTTAGGAATTCCCAGTTCTTTGGAAAGCTCTCCGATTCCACACGGACGACTTTGTTCATAGATGTATTGTATAATACGGGTGGCTCGATCCACCATAGGTACAATATAGTCATCCCTTAATTCTTGTTCCAATATTATCACCCCTTTTAAAAAATATTAATACCATTATAACACAGTAAAGTGTAACTATAGTAAAAATTTTATAGGTTTTTAAAAGAAGATATATAAAAATCCAGGGGCAATTATTATGATTAGACGTATAAACAAGTGAATATATGTAATTGTTAGGAAAAAATATTTTTGTAAAAAGAACATTAAAAGGGATTTTCTTATGAAAATGTAAAGCTACGTAGGAGATCTTTCCCTATCTTATAGAGGAAAATAAAAACTTAAATGTATAAAGATTTTAGGAATCATCCTTAGATAGAAGGGTTATAAAAATTAGAATTTCATTATTAGTTTTGCAGTCCTATTTAATATTTACACATTTTAAGGAAAAAGAAGCTTTCTAAAAACTTTCTTAAAAATGAACAGTATCTTTTATGATTCTAAGAAAAATATTGTCATAAATAAACTTAGTTATCCTACATAAAATCGGCAAACTTTATTTTAAGTGTAAAGGTTATAAGAATCTAAAGAAGGGATTTGTCTCTTAATTTTTTAGGGTTAGGATATTATAGAATCATAGTTTGTTGAAATCATTGATGAAATATAATATTATGAAAAATTTGATTCCTGAGGAAAAATACGGAAAAGTCTTCGTATACATTTTTAAAGGAGTTTTTGATAATTTTTAGAATCAAATCATAGTATTTATTTAGAAAACTCTTATAACATATAAGTTTTCCTCTTTTCCGAAAGGTGTATAAATTTGTAAAAATACGTATATTGACTTTAGGGTAGGTCTAGAGTAAAAAAATTTTTTAAAGTATCATAGAAATTTTGATTTTTAAATATTAATGTTAAATATTAAAAAAACCATTGTAAAGTTGGTTTTAATGATTTATACTTATATCAACAGTATTTTAGAAACACTGTTTCTAAAATGAAAATGACCCAAGTTTTTAAGTAGGGGAAAGAATCCTTGGGAGAACATTTTCATGTTAAAAATGTCATCATGAGGAAGGAGGAAAAGATGTTTAAAGTATACCAAATTACTAAAGATGTTGACCCGGAAATGGTGAAAAAGTACTTGTCATCGGAGATTTCTTTTGAATATCGGCCTTGTACTACTGAGGAAGATATTATTAAGTATTGTCAAGATGGAGATGGAATCATATCTGTTTATGAACCTATGACGGAAAAAGTGATGAAATCTTTAAAGAATCTTAAGTATATTTGTTTAGGTTCTATCGGATATAATGCTGTAGATGTAAAAGCGGCTAAAGAGCTAGGGATCGATGTGTCTACAAATCCGACCTACTGTGTCAACGAAGTTGCTGATCATGCTTTAGCATTATCCTTAAATTTACTACGAGGAATTGATAAGTTTCAAAAAGAAGTGAAAGTTAAGAAAAACTGGGACTACACGGCTTTTGGGAATTCTTTCCATAGGATTTCCACCTTGACCATTGGACTTCTTGGGTTTGGGAATATAGCAAAAGGGGTTGCCAAAAGGTTTCAAGCTTTTGGTGCCAAAGTTTTGGCCTACGACCCTTATATTTCTGAAGAAATCTTTCGAGAATTAATGGTTGAAAAGGTAGAATTGTCTAAAATTCAAGAGGAAAGTGATTTAATTTCTATTCATTTACCTTTAACAAAAGAGACCAAAAATTTTGTAGACCAAGATTTTTTAGAGGACTGTGTTAAGTCTCCCTATCTTATTAATGTAAGTCGAGGAGAAATTGTAGACCAAGAAATCATTAAAGATGCTTTAGAGAAAGGGTTGATACGTGGAATTGGTTTAGATGTTTTAGATGATGAAAACCCTGATTTAGAATCTCTTGATTTTCTTGAAGAAGAAAATGTGTTACTTACTCCCCATGTAGCCTTTTACTCTCAAGAATCTATTGTTGAGGCTGATTCAAATTGTGGAAAATATGTAAGTTTATATGAAAAAGACAAAAAAGAAGAAATACCATTACTTTAAAGGAGAAAATCATGACAGAAAAAAGAGAAACAGTACATTTACAAACAAATTCTAAAAGTGTACTTAAATTTATTATCTTATCATTAATTGGGGTATTTTTATTTCTTATCCCTATAGCAAGTGGCGATACTTTTACAATACCTATTGGTATTATTATTGATTGGGTGAAAAGTCATATTCACGAGTTTACATTATGGCCACTTACCTTTTTAGTTACTTTAAATGCATGTTTAACAGTAATTACAAAAATTGCAAAACCAGAATTTATTATGAAGAATCATTGGCTCCGAGATTTATTTGATACAACTCCTCTTTATATTATAAGTAGGATTGTAGGAGCAGTATTTATTATAATGTTTACCTTTCAAACAGGACCAACAATGATTATTGAAGCCAATACTGGTGGAACTATGATAGATCTAGCCCAATCATTGATTTCCATATTAATTGTTATTTCATTTACGATGCCATTATTAACAGAATTTGGGATAATGGAATTTGTGGGAATTTTAATTTCAGATTATGTACGACCATTATTTAAAGTTCCTGGACGTTCAGCGATTGATTTAATCACATCATGGTTAGGGGCTTCTAATGCAGCTGTACTTTTAACAAAACAACAATTTGACAAAGGCTTTTATTCTGGAAGAGAAGCTGCTACCATTATGACAAACTTCTCTTTAGTTTCCATTCCCTTTTGTTATATTATTGCTCAAATGGTTGGGGTAGAATCTAAATTTACAGCTTACTATTTAATTATTACAGGGACTGGGGTAATTATTGCATTGATTATGCCTCGTATTTATCCGATTAAAAATGTGCCTGAAATTTATAGTGAACGAGCAGGAAAACAAGTAGATGAAGCGGTACCTCAAGGTGTTGGTAAATTCCAATATGCAATTCATCAAGCTTCCTTACGAGCAGAAAAATCTACTTTTGAAGGTGCAATGCGACAAGGTGCAGATATGTTTTTGTCAGTAATTTTTGGACTTTCACCTATTATTATTGCCTGGGGTACTATTTCGTTAATCGTCGTTGAATATACTTCTGTTTTCCAAACAATTGCCTATCCTATGGGATTATATATGAAAGTTCTTGGAATACCAGAGGCAATTGACGCAGCTCCAGCAACTTTAGTTGGTTTTGCAGATATGTTTATACCTGGCTTAATGTTAACTTCCATTAAGAGTATGGACACTAGATTTATTGTTTCAGCAGCTTCTTTGTTACAGCTTATTTACATGACAGAAGTAGGAGCGATTATCGTTCAATCAGATGTTCCACTAAAGTTTAAAGATTTAGTTATAATATTCTTAGAAAGAACGTTGTTAGCACTGCCCATTATAACGTTATTAACTCGCTTATTTGTACATTTTTAAATTAAAAAGGAGAAAATATGAGTAATTGTAAAAAATATTTATCTGATCGTTATCAAAGTATTCAAGAATCAGCCTTTTCTGGGGCTAGAGATGAAGACACTTGGGAAGATGCTATTAATTTTTGTATTGGAGACCCTGATATTCGTACTCATGAAACGATTATCCAAGGAGCCTATGAAGACTCAATGGCTGGGATGACGAACTATACAGACCCCCAAGGAATGCTTGAAGTTCGACAAGAAGTTTGTAATTTTTATAAAGAAGAGTATGATGTAGAAATAGATCCTTCTGAGGTTCTTATGACAACTTCTGCTTGTGAGGCTTTTTGTTTAGTTTTGGAAGCAGTGTTAAATGATGGAGATGAAGTTTTAATTCCATCCCCATTTTTCGGGGTATATGAAGATCAAGTTGTTCTTTCAAGAGGAGTGCCAGTATATATCCCTACTACTTTTGAAGAAAACTTTGAACTTTCTCCAGAGAAACTAGAGGAGTATATTACAGATAAGACAAAAGTCTTGGTTTTAAATACCCCAAATAATCCAACTGGAGCTTGCTTATCTATTGACAAGATGAAAACTTTATTCGACATTGCAGAAAAACATGATTTGTTGATTTTAGCAGATGACATTTATACGATTTATTCCTTTGGGGAAGAGTTTGTTCCTATTATGACATTAGAAAAGGCAAGGGAACGAGTGATTACTGTAAATTCTTTTTCTAAAGACTTTGTGATGACTGGATGGAGAATTGGTAATGTTATTGCAAACAAGGAATTTATTGATGTTATGTGTCACATTAATAATTCTATTATATTTTCTGCTCCAACAGTATCTCAAAGAGCAGCTCTACATGCTCTAAGAAATCGTCATGATATTCAACCAGCTTTAGTTAAAGAATTTAAAGACCGTATGTTTTACGCTTATGAACGTTTAAAGAAATTAAAAGGTGTGGAATTAGAAGAACCTAGAGGAACGTTCTATTTATTCCCAAATGTTGAAGGAACAGGACTTCCTTCAGAAGAAGTGGTAAGAAAAATGGCGGAAGAAGCTCATGTTCTTGTACTAGATGGGAAGAACTTTGGTCCTGGAGGAGATGGACATTTAAGACTTGCTGTTACTTTAGGAATTGACAAAATGAAGGAAGCTTTTGATCGATTAGAAAAGATGGATATTTTCAAATAAATACAATATCTTGTCTAAAAATAGAAATATAGGGTAAACGATATATAGAGTGAAATAAAGTATCAATAAAATTAGGAAAAGGGGGAAAGATATGAATCCAGAAATTAATGACAAACTTTCGATTATTGGCTGTCCATTAGACATGGGGGCAAGTTTAAGAGGGGCTAGATTGGGACCAGAAGCTATACGTTTAGCTGGGATTGTGAAACGACTTGAAGATATTGGCTATGAAGTAAGAGATACAGGAGATATTCCAGTTCCAAATCATCTTGGATTAGAACGTAGTGACAATAATTTAAATTATTTGGAAATTGTTAAAGCTGCTGTTGAAGAATTAGAAAAAAGAGTGGACCATGAAATGTCAGAGGGAAGATTCCCAGTGGTTCTTGGTGGAGACCATGCTATAGCCATGGGTACTATTCGTGGAGTTTTAAATCATGTAGAAAATTTAGGGGTACTATGGTTTGATGCTCATGGAGATATTAATACAGATGAAACAACTCCTTCAGGAAATATACATGGAATGCCTGTTGCTTCATTACTAGGACTAGGTTCTTATGAATTAAGGGCTATGGGTCATGAAAATCTAAAAGTCAAAAAGGAAAATATTGTCTATATTGGACAAAGAGACTTAGATGCTGGGGAAAGATCTATGATTAAAGATCTTGGTATTAAAGTATACACCATGCATGAAGTGGACTATATGGGAATTAAAAAGGTAATGGAAGAAGCAATTGAGTACTTATCAGATCGAGTAGACGGTTTCCATGTAAGCTTTGATATGGATATTCTTGATCCAGAAGTGGCACCTGGAACAGGGACAAAAGTCCCAGGTGGAATGGCTTATCGAGAAGCACATTTATGTTTGGAGCTTTTAGCTAAAACTAAAAAGGTAGTATCTTGTGAATTTGTAGAAGTAAATCCAATTTTAGATGTGGTTAATAAAACGGCAGAAGCTGCTGTTGCATTAAGTGGTTCATTACTTGGAGAATGGTTAATTTAAAGTAAGAAATAAGCTGTCACTTTTCTAAAGTGACAGCTTATTTTTATTTTATAACTGATCAAATAAATTTTTAAATATTTCATCTTCCATTGAATTATTTTCTCGAGATTTATTAAACTCTTGAAGTTCTTTAGAAGGGGTATATTTTTCTCCTTTAAGCTCCGCCTTCATAGATTCTACCACTTGGTGGGTATAGGCTCCTAAATCATTAAGTTTGTATACCAAGGCACCTGCGGCCTTATTATTTCCACCAAGAAAAGCTTCTTTATAATTTTCCATCATACCAGGAAGACTTTCTGCAATCCTTTTATATAATTCTTGAATATCTTTAAATCGTTCTGGTGCTTGTAAGTCCTTTGCCTTTCCAGCGGCAGCATTGATTTTAAAGGAAAGATCTCTAAAAATTTGGATGAGTTCAGCCTTACTGTATTTGTCAAAATTTTCAAAGGCATAGGAGCGAAATTCACTTAAATAAGATGTAATTTCCATTTGTGTTTCATCAAAAGCTTTAACATATGCTAATTCAGCTGGAGTTAACCGAGATAAATCCAAACCATCCAAAAGTGATGTAGCAGAGGATTTTTGGGTTAAGATAACTACATAGTTTTTAGGATCCCAATCTACTTTCACATCCATACTTTCAGCGATAAATCGTAAGGGAACCATGGTACGATCCTTTGCAATAAAAGGTGCAACATCTAAAGTTGTATTTTTCCCTTTCACAAGAGCTTCTTTTTTATCTACAGTAAGTAATGTTTCTGTTCCAGGTTTTGTAATTTTTACTTGTCTTGCAACTTCATCCCAAGTTACTTGGTAGCCCAGTGCTTCTGAAATAAAACGAACAGGGACAAAAACCCGATCATTTTTAATGACTGGTGGGACATCAGTTTTAACTTCGTTATCATTTAAAGTTATGGTCACTTTAGGATGGGCAAATGCCACTCCTGACACAAGTGAGAAAACGATTAAAAATAGTAAAATTTTCTTCTTCATTCTTTCCTCCTAATTATCCTTTTTATCTTCAGTAGATTTTTTAGATTCAGAACCTTTATCTTTTGTTTTTGTACTATCTTCTTCAGGTTCATCTTTTTTATAGGTTGCTTCCACATATTCTAAAATCGTGTCGTTAGTTGGAGCAACTTCAATGAAAGACATATTCCCATTGGTTGGCGTTACATTACCTTCTTCATCATCGTGGAAGAAAAGTAAATACTCTCGATCTGTTTTTAAGCCTTTTGGAACGGGAAATTCAATGTTAGACAAGGAACCCTTATAATTTTCCAATACTTTAAGTTCTGTATCATTGTCTCCAAGTCTTGTTAATTTTACACGGCTAATATAATCAGACTTTACCATCATATCGTATAATTGGTCCTTAGTTAATTCCTTGTTGTCGGTTGCAGAAAGATTATTATTCGTAGTTTCCTTATTCTTTTCATTACCATCTTCATTGGTATTTTCTGCATTTTTTTCGTTATCCAAAGCTTCAGTGTTTGTATTTTTACCTTCTTCATTATTTACATTAACGGTATTTACCTTATTATTAGCATTCTCAGTATTTTTTCCTTCATTGCCTCCAGTACAACCTGTTACAATCAAAGCCACACCAAGTACAATTGTCGGTAATATTTTTTTCATAATCTTCCTCCATACATCATGAAATCATCGGTTCTCAATGTATTATATCATAGAAGAAGTTCAAATTGGTAGGGAATGAGTTAGATTCCTTAGAATTATATGTATTGAAATTATAATAGGTAGAAATCAATAAAATTTTAATTGTGAAAAAAGATAAACAGAAAGCTTAAGATCGTAAATCTTATGTATGAATCGTTAAGAGTTTTTAATTTTCAATCTAAGAAAATAATAAGTAAATATATAGGGTCTGTACCAATTTTCATAGTTACGAAAATGAAAGTTTCTAAGTTCTCAAAGGTTTGATTTATAAATTTCCATTTTTGATTTTGATACACTTTCTTAAAAAGAACTTGCAAAAGTTGTAGATATAGTGTATGATTAAATCATAGAAAAATAATTCACATATCTTCAGGGCGAGGTGAAATTCCTCACCGGTGGTTATAGTCCACGAGTCGAAAGATTGAATCGGTGAAATTCCGATACCGACGGTACAGTCCGGATGAAAGAAGGTTGCGTATGCAAGTTGCCCCGAAGATGGGCATTTTTTTATGCCAGTATATTCTTTGGGAGGTATGTATGAACCAAGTTAATCAAGTAAGAAAAAATCGTATTGAAACTGCCACAATGGTTAAAGTTTCTGTATTGTCCGTCATTGCCTATATGTTAATGTATATTGATTTTCCATTAGGTTTTATTGCACCACCTTTTATTAAAATGGATATTTCCGATATGCCTGCACTTATAGGTGGATTTGCTATGGGTCCTGTTGTTGGAGTAGGAATTGAACTATTTAAAAACATATTACACATTTTATTAAAAGGTACATCTACAGGAGGAGTAGGGGAACTTTCTAATTTTTTAATCGGGTCTATCTTTGTTTTTACAGCAGCAACCATTTATAAAAAACATAGAACGTATAAAGGAGCTTTTTTCGGTCTCTTAGCAGGAATCATCGCTATGACAGTTTTAGCTACGGTAAGTAATTATTTTGTGGTATTCCCACTATATGCTAAACTTATGGTACCAATGGAAACAATTATAGAAATGGGTTCAGCAGTAAGTCCTAGAATTACAGATTTATGGACAATGATGATTTATTCTATTGCACCATTTAATATTTTAAAAGGACTCTTAGTTTCTGCAGTTACTATGTTACTCTATAAGAGAGTCTCTCATATTTTGCATAAATAATAAAAATAAAGCAAATCACTTTAACCGGCAGGAAACTGTCGGTTTTTGTTTTTTACAAAAAAATATGAAATAATTTTGAAATTATAATTCTAATGTTCTATAATAGGAGTAACGGAGATTTATTTTATTACTATATATCATTAAGAATGATTTTCATTGTCGGGGGCTTAATCGTATATGGGAATAAACTATTTTTTCGTTATTTTGTGTGTAAAAATTTATAGAATGTTGTGAGGAGGAGTTATGTTACTATTTTTATTAGGAATGGCAATTCTTCTTGTAGGAGGTTATTTTTACGGGAGATATTGCGAAAAAGTTTTTGGTCCAGATGATCGACCAACACCAGCACAAACAATGGCTGATGGGATTGATTATGTGGAGATGGATTCAAAACGAAATATGTTAATTGAATTACTTAACATAGCAGGGACTGGACCGATTTTAGGGCCGATTCAAGGGATTTTATTTGGACCAATTGCTTTTATAAGTATTCCCATTGGTTGTGTTTTAGCAGGTTCACTACATGACTATTTTGTAGGAATGATTTCCATGCGTAACGAAGGTGGACAAGTTCCGAAACTTGTCAATCGTTATATGGGTGGAACAACCAATAAAGTTTATAATGTTGTTATTTGGATTTTAATGTTATTAACTGGAGTTGTCTTTATTTATACCCCTGGGGATCTAATTGTGAATGATGTTATGCATATGGATGTTAATTCATCTGTGATTTGGGTTGTTTATGGTATTATTTTCTTATATTATATTATTGCAACTTTATTCCCAATTGATAAGATTATAGGTAAAATATATCCTATTTTTGGGGCGATATTAATTGTTTCTGCTATCGGGATTTTTGTTGGAATACTATTTGATGGAGGAGCAAATTTACACTCCATGACTGGTGGATTCTTAATGAAACATCCTGGAGGTCAAAAATTTATTCCTGTATTCTTTATTACTGTAGCTTGTGGTATTATGTCAGGATTCCATGGGTCTCAAGCAACACTAATTTCACGTACTGTAGGAAGTGAAAAGGACGGACGAAAAGTGTTCTACAACATGATGATTGCAGAAGGATTTATTGCAATGTGTTGGGCAGCTGGGGCTATGATATTGTTTAATCGTGGAACCGCTCTAGATACTGGTGCTACTCTTATGGTTGGTAATATTTCAAGAGAATTTATGGGTAAAATTGGAGGATATTTTGCTATTGTTGGTGTAATTGTTCTTCCGATTACTTCTGGAGATACTGCGTTTCGTTCTTTAAGACTTATGGTTGCAGAACAGTTCAATATAGACCAAAAGGTTGCTAAAAATCGAATTGTTTTATCTATTGTTCTATTTATTCCAGCGATGGCTATTTTGTTTTTTGCAAAAACGAATTCTGCAGGCTTCCAAATTCTTTGGAGATACTTTGGATTTGCAAATCAATTGGTAGCAGTTTTTGCTTTGGCAATGATTACCGTATACTTAAAAGTTGAAAATAAAAATTACTGGATTTCCTTAATCCCAGGTTTATTTTATACTTTTATTGTTGCGTCCTATATTTTCAATGCTCCAATTGGTCTAAATTTACCTTTAACGATTGCATATATTATTGGTATTGGATTTATGGTATTCTTCTATTACTTTACTACCAATACGGCAAAACGAAGAAGAAAAATAATTTTACAAGGAAAATAGACAAAAAAAAGACGTCCTTATGGGCGTCTTTTCCTATTATTCTTCTTCTGCATCAGGAACTTCTTCTCCTTCTGTTTCATCAACAGTTGGAACATCTGCTGCATCAATATCTAATTCTTCTTCATCTTCAGGAATTTCTTCTTCTCTTGGTTCACTTAAGGAACAAACAGGTTCATCAAGAGGGGTTAAAACTGTAATATTTTCAATAGAACTTACATCTAAGTCTGCAACTGTAAGTACATCTCCAATTTCCATATCCTGTACTTCTACCTCTCCAGCAGAAGGAAGGTTTCCAGGTAAACATTCTACTTCCACTTCATCTAGATGCTGTAAAAGAACAGATGGTTGTGCTTGGATATCATCACGATTGTGTAGAATAACCGGAATAGATAAGCGAAGTTTTTCCTTCATATTTACTCCATATAAATCAAAGTGTAAAATTTGATTTTTGAATGGATGCATTTGTACTTCTTTAAAAAGTACCATTTTTTGTTCCCCATCTAGACTTAATTCTACTAAGTTTGAAGTACCAGCTTCATTGACTATTTTTTCCAACTCTCTTTGAGCTGCTAGAATCGGTACATTTTCTTCACCTTTAGTATATAAGATTCCAGGAATCAACTTTTCATCACGAAGTTTGTTAACCTTGTTTTTACCAAGGCCCTCCCTTTTTTCTACACTAAATGTCATTTTGCTCATAATCATTAACCTCCGTTTTATAATTTCAACTTTTCCCAATCAAGGCAATCAATCCTATATTATACAGGAAAAGACTGTAAAAATCCAGTTTTATATTTCCAAGGAATTTAATCCTAATATTAAGGATTTTATAATTTCATATCTTATAATATTTTCATCTTCTACCTGGGCATCATCTAAGGTAACGGTATTGTGGAAAACTTCTCGATATCCAGGAAAAAAGATTTTAGTATCAACAACTGGCTCTTGATATGTACTACTAAAGATAATACATCCTCGTTCCCCTTCGTCTAAGGTATCAATAAATTTAATACTTTCCTCGGGGAAAAACTTTCTGATGATTTCATAAAAGTCATCATCATAATCATGACCTTGCATTGCAATACATATCATTTGCCCACCTCCCATGGAACTTGGATAAACTTGTTATATTAAAGTATAATAAATATTTTAATAAAAGTAAACTCTTTTCAAAAGATTTGGCTTATCAAGGATTTCGTCGCCCATAAAAACATAGAGCCAACATTCCTGTACCTACATGGGCTCCTATAACAGGACTGGTAATTACAGAAGGGATTTTATCATTTCCTGTAATGTTTTGAATCATAGGTGTTATCATATCTACACTCTTTTGAGCAAGACTATGGGATATGATGACTTGGTCGTTAAATTCAGGAAGACGGCTTTTGTCGAAAAGATTAGCAATTTCTTTCATTGATTGACGCATTCCTCTAGCTTTTGTTAAAGGTAATAATTCTCCATTTTCCGATACATATAAGATAGGTTTAATATTTAATGCTGTAGTAACCATAGCTGTTAAGGCAGAAATACGTCCTCCTCGTTTTAAATGATATAAATCTTCTACCACAAATAAATGGACAATACTTTTACTATGTTTCCGTAAGTCATTGGCATTATCTAAAAGAGATAAACCTTCTTCTTTATTTTTAATAGCTCTTTCTAAAAGAAGTCCAATCCCTGCTGTTGCTGATAAGGTATCTACTACTTCGATTTGACGTTCAGGATATTTATTTTTTAAGTCTCTTGATGTAAGAATTGCTTGATCACACATTCCTGAAATTGCAGAATCTAAAGACAAGTATAAAATATCTTCCCCTTGTTCTAAAAATGGAGTAAAAAACTCATTATATTGATAAGCAGTAACTTGGGATGTGGTTGGTTTAGATCCTTCTTTTAAAGATGTGTAATATTCTAGAATTTGATCTGGATCAATATCAGGGGTATATGTAAAGGAGGTATCTCCTACTGTAACTTCCATAGGGACTACAGGGATAGAATATGTTTCTAAGGTTCCTGGGAAAAAATCTCCTGCAGCATCTACTATTATTTTATATGAAACTGTCATGCTACACCTCATTTCTTAAATTGGTATCATTAATTATAACACGAAAATAGGAAGAGGGACAAAATTTTATAAATTATATTAGAAAAGAGGTGTAAATTGATAAAAATCATATTTTAAAAAAGCGTGAAATATAAAGTAATACCTTGACAAAGAATTGTTTATTACATATACTAATGAGTTAAAGAAGCCAAAGTAGAAAGGATGGTTAAGATGGATAAGAGTTATGTTTATTTTAATGGTAAGATTGTTGAAGAGGAGCAAGTATCCATAAGTATTCGAAGTAAAGTCGTAAATTATGGCTTAGGTGTTTTTGAAGGTATTCGTGCTTATTGGAATCCAGATCAAGAACAATTATTTGGATTTAAAATGTTAGAGCATTATGAAAGATTTCTTCTATCAGCAAAGGCAGTTAATATAGAAATTAAAGAAACGGCAGAAGAGTTAGTGGAAATTACTGCTGAGCTTCTACGAAAAAATGAATTTAAAACGACTACTTATATTAGGCCTTTAGCCTTTAAAAATGATTTAAGCATTGGTGTAAGTCTAAAGGGAAATGAGAATGATACGGTAGCCATCTTTTGCCAACCTTTAGACAAATATATTGAAAAAGACGAATTTCGTGTAGCTGTATCCTCTTGGACTAGGATTGCTGATAATATGCTACCACCTAGAACCAAGGCAACGGCAGGGTATATGAATTCTGCTTTAGCAAATATGGAAGCTGTGGATAATGGATTTGATGAAGCCATTCTTTTAAATCGTCATGGTAATGTATGTGAAGGACCAGGAGAAAATATTTTCTTAGTTAAAAGAGGTGCACTAATCACACCACCTGTTGCTGATGATATTCTAGAAGGAATTACAAGACAATTGGTTATGGATTTAGCAAAAAATGAACTTGGTATTCCAGTGATTGAACGTTCCGTTGCAAGGACAGAACTTTATAATTCGGAAGAAGTATTTTTCTCTGGAACAGCTATGGAAGTTGCTCCTATCGTAGAAGTGGATAGACGTATGGTTCACAATGGAAAACCAGGTCCTATTTACAAGGAGTTAAAAGAATTATTTTATGCTATTACCCATGGTGAAAAAGAGGAATACAAGGACTCTTTAACTCCAATCTATAAATAGAATAATGGTAATAAAAAATGGAGCGTAAGGCTCCATTTTTTTGTAAAATTTTTTGTCAAAAGAAGGGATGTCTTTTCCCATCATTGGTCTTATGATATAATTTACAAGAATGTGAGGTGGTACTATGTTTCCCGTCATTCTTGGAACAGATATTAATGCTTATGGAGTGGCAAGAAGCTTTCATGAAGCATATGGTGTCAAAAGCTTATGTATTGGGAGAAAGGCATTAAGATATACTAGATCTTCTAAGATTTTAGAGGTTATGGTTATATCTAATTTTGATGAAGATACTGTTTTTTTAAAAACTTTAAAGGAAATTGGAGAAAAATATAAAGAACAAAAATTACTGCTGATTTCTTGTGGAGATGGGTATACTTCTTTAATGGCTAAGTATGAGAATGAGTTAAAAGACTTGTTTTCTTTTAATATTGTGACCAATCAGCAACAACAAGAACTGGAAAATAAAATTGACTTTTATAAAATATGTGAACAATATGGTTTAGATTATCCAGAAACTCTTCTAATTTCTAAAGAAATGGTTGAGAAAAAAGTATCTTTACCTTTTGAATATCCTGTGGCTCTTAAACCTAATGACAGCATTTCCTACTTGGATTTAAATTTTCCTGGAAAGAAAAAGGCCTATAAAATAGAAACGGAAGAAGAGTTAAATAAAGTGTTACAAGACATATATAAAAGTGGATATAAAGATTATATGATTGCACAGGATTTTATCCCTGGAGATTCGGATACGATGGCTGTTTTAAATGCTTATGTAAATCGTAAAGGAAAGGTTAAGATGATGTGTCTAGGTCAATGTTTACTAGATGCTGTTTTACCTGCTGAAATTGGAAATTATAATGCTTTAGTTACAGTTGATGGTGAAAAGATTTACCCTCAATATCAAAAGTTCTTAGAGGATTATGGATATCGAGGATTTGCAAATTTTGATTTAAAATATGATATCAGAGATGGTAAGTATAAAGTTTTTGAAATCAATATTCGTCAAGGACGTAGCTCTTATTATATGACAGCAGGGGGTTGTAATTTTACGAAATTTTTAGTTGATGATTTGGTGGAAAAAAAGGATGAACCTGTTTATTATCATAAAAAGCGAGGACTATGGCTCTATGTAGATCCTTATGTGTTAAAAAAATATGTACCTAGGAGTATCTTTCCTATGGCAAAAGCAGAATTAAAAAGGGGTTTTGCTTTTACACAATGGTATGAGAAGGATCGTAATTTTACTCGTTTTCTAGATTATATCCGAAGGAGATTAAGTTCTATTAAAATTTATCATTATTATGGAAAGAAATCTTCAGGAAGTGTCGGTGGGGAAATGATAGGAAGAACTGGAGAAAAAAGATGAAAAAAATAATACTACTACTTATGATACTATTGTCTTTGGTGGCTTGTTCTAGTGAAGAGCCTTTAGATATGTACCAAGGACAGTTTTATGAATGTTTTGACACTGTTACTTCCGTATCAATTCCTGCAACTTCCGAGGAAGAAGCCCAAGAAAAAATAGACAAAATACAAAAAAGATATGAAGAACTTCATCAACTATACGATAAATACCATGAATATCCTGGAATCGTAAATATTAAAACGATTAATGAAAAAGGTCATAAGGAACCAGTGAAAGTTGAAAAGGATTTATTGGATTTGTTGATTTTTTCAAAGGAGAACTACAAAAATATTTCAAAGAAAGTGGATATTTCTAAAGGAGCTTTATTAGAGGTTTGGAGCGACTATCGTGATGGTCATGAGGCTGGATTGGATTTTGAAGGAGAGGAACAAAGAAAAGATAGAAAACCTGAGTTACCTCCAATGGAAGAGTTGGAAAAAGTCGGTTCTTATGGAAGTATGGAGAATTTAATCATTGATGAAAAAAACTCCACAGTATTTTTAAAAGATCCTAATATGAAACTAGATGTTGGAGCAGTGGCGAAAGGTTTTGCTACAGAAATTGTTGCTCGAGAATTGGAAAAACAAGGAGAAGACCATATTATACTAAGTGCAGGAGGGAATGTCCGACTAATTGGAAACCCACTAGATCCAAATAAGAAACGATTTGTTATTGGATTACAAAATCCAGAAGTTTTAACCGATGATGGAACAGGCTCTAATATCTTAGATGTTGTATATGCAAATGATGTGTCCATTGTTAGTTCTGGGGATTATCAAAGATACTATGAGGTAGATGGAAAAATTTATCATCATATTATTGATATGGAGACATTATATCCTGGGGATTACTTTAGGGGCGTTTCTGTTGTAACAAAGGACTCGGGAATAGCAGATTTTCTATCCACTGCCGTTTTTCTTATGCCCTATGAAGAAGGAAAGGCGTTAATAGACTCCTTGCCAGATACAGAAGCATATTGGATTTTTGATGATATGTCTGTAAAATATACAGATGGTATGGGACCAATGTTACGTAGTCAAGGAGCAACCAATTAAGGAGTTTTTATGTTAAAGAATAATATTTTAGGTTGTATCGGTCAAGTTATTCTTGTTTTGCTGACCTTTCTATTTATAAGTCTGATACATATGGGAGAAGGATTGTCTCAATTTTTCTACTCTGGATTTATAGGAAAGATTTTTTTTATTTTAGTTCCAGCACTATACTATTGGCTTTTTGGAAAATTAATGAGTCGTAGTACAGGTTGGGCTGGATTGCTTTTTCCTGGACTGAGTATTTTTGGGATTTCCCTTATTCTTGGATTTATTGGATTTTCTGCTTTAGGTAGTCAGTGGATAAACTTGTCCGTTGGTGAATCTATGTGGAGATTCCCCTTAGAAGTGTTTTTACTGCCACAATATATACTTGCAACTTTATGGAATTTACCTAAAGAAGAATATACTTTGTTGATTCTTTCTTGTGTCCCTGGGTTAATTTATACCATTAGTTTACTTGGAGGTAGACATAAAATTCGTCAAAGACGGAAAAGAAGGGGAGAGTATCTATGAAAAGTAAGGGAAATTACTTTATTCTTTTTTTAATCCTGGTTCTTACTACTTGGGTGAGCTTACATGGAAAAGGAAATTATGAAAGTGTTAGAATTACCAGAGTGATTGACGGAGATACCGTAGTTGTGGATAACAATGAAAAGGTACGTATTATCGGAATGAATACCCCAGAAGTAGGAAAAAGAACGGAGCCTTATGGGGAGGAAGCAAAGGAATTTGCAACTCATATATTATTGGGAAAGGATGTTTACCTGGAAAAGGATGTTTCTGATAGAGATAAGTATGGGCGTTTGCTCCGTCATATTTGGTTAAAGGATCCAAAAAAAGGGATATTGGAAGAGGATAATTATGGAGCCATTGCTTTAAAAGAAGGATATGCTCAAGTATATACTTTTCCACCAGATGTTAAATATGAAAAAAAGTATTTGGAAATTTCTCGTAAAGCAAGGGAAGAAAGGAAAGGTCTTTGGGGAATCAATATTAATGGAACCACCAGGGGTGAAGTTCCTGGAGGTCAGTTTTAGGAGGAAATATGTATAGTTATAATATGGATGAATTGAATAAACAAGCCATTGCTGGTTTAAAAAGTAAAGGGGTAGAACTTCACGATATTGCAAAATTAGTTTACTTTTTACAAGAACGTTATATGGAACATTTGACGATGGAACGATGTTTAGAAAATGTAGAAGCTGTTTTAAGAAAACGAGAAGTTATTCACGCAGTATTAACAGGTCTTGCCATTGATGAAGTAGCAAATAAAAAATTACTTCCTGAGCCCTTACAAAGCATTGTAGAAAATGATGAAGGCTTATATGGGATAGATGAAGTACTTCCTTTAGGAATTGTTAATATATATGGAACCATTGGTCTAACAAATTTTGGATACTTAGATAAGGAAAAGGTAGGAATTATCAAAGATCTAGATGAACGAAAGGGAAATGAAGTGACTACCTTTACAGATGATTTAGTAGCTGCAATAGCAGCAGCTGCTGCTTCACGTCTTTCGCACCAGAATTATGAGGAAGAATGGGGTACTAAGGATGTAAAACGAAAGATAGATGAATAATTATTGTAAATAAACATTAGTACAATTTATGTACTGATGTTTATTTTATTATCAGGGAAATGATTGTGTCTAATTTCACAATTTATGTTATAATACAGTTAAATAATGAAAGGAGAGGGTCATGAAAGTTCAACTTTGTATGGGTGCCAAGTGTACCATGATGGGGGCTAATTCTATTTATGATGCTCTAGATAATCTAAAGGAATTTTGTGGAGAAGACTATCCTTTAGATCATCTCAATGATCTTGAAGTGGAGTTGGTCAATTGTCTTGATTATTGTAAAAAGGAAGAAGGAGATGTTTCTCCTGTAGTTGTGATTGACGGTGAGGTAATTTATAGGGCCACAGCCCAAGAGGTTAGTGATCGAGTGATTACTGAGTTAAGTCAAGGTGACTAAATGTAATAGGGAGGGATGTTGTTGAAAGAAAGTTATATGAGTATTATGAATATTCGTAGGAGAGTATTCTCTGAAGTTGCAAGAATCGCATACGAGGATTCTGATTTAGAAGAGTTAGAAGATGCTTCTTATCGATTGTTTCCAGGGGAAGTAGCAACGGTTAGAGAAAATATTTTCCGAGAAAGGGCTATTGCTGAAGAAATGTTACGTTTAGCTATGGGTCTGGATATTCGTGAAGTCTCTACATATAAAAAAGTAACAGATGGTTTTGATAAAATTAATATTGCAGAAAATGCTTATGAAGAACCTTTAGTATCTGTAATAAAATTTGCTTGTGAATCTTGTCCTACAAGGGCTTTTTATGTAACGAATAATTGTCGAAAATGTATGGCTCATCCTTGTACTAATGTTTGTCCAGTAAATGCAGTAAGTATTGGAAAATTTGGAGCTATTATAGATGAAGAAAAATGTGTAAAATGTGGACGTTGCAAAAATACTTGTCCTTATAATGCTATTGTGGAGTATGAAAGACCTTGTGCTTCAGTTTGCGGGGTAAATGCTATAGAAGATGATGAAGTGGGCAGGGCTGTGATCAATCACGACAAATGTGTGGCTTGTGGTCGTTGTATTACCCAATGTCCCTTTGGAGCAATTGCTGATAAAACACAAATTTACCAATTAGTAAAAGCATTGGTGAGTAAAAAGAAAATATATGCTATTATAGCCCCTTCTTTTATTGGACAATTCGGTGCTTTAACAACTCCTGTTCAAGTTGCAGAAGCTATTAAACTATTAGGATTTGAAGATGTGGTAGAAGTAGGGCTTGGAGCAGATATGACTACCTTACATGAAGCAAAAGAGTATTTAGAGAGAGTCCCTGCAGAAATACCATTTATGGGAACTAGTTGTTGTTATTCTTGGTCATTGATGATTGAGTATAATTTTCCTGAATTACATCCTTATATTTCAGACTCTGGTTCTCCTATGAAATACACCGCAGAATATATTAAAGAAAAAGATCCAGATGCTTATGTAACATTTATTGGACCATGTACATCTAAGAAGTTAGAAGCTATAGATACTAAAGTACAAGGGTATGTAGATTTTGTGATAACCTTTGAAGAACTAATGGGTATGTTTGTAGCCAAAGGAATCGAACCTTCAGAAATAGAAGTCACGAAAGAAATGGAAGATGCATCATCTTCTGCAAGGGGCTATGCAATGGCAGGTGGAGTTGCAGAGGCAGTGGCTGAAGTTGCAAAAAAAATAGCACCAGATCGAGAGATTAAAATTGAAGGGGCGAATTCCCTTGATGAATGTATGAAAATGTTAAAATTAGCAAAAGCTGGAAGAAAAGACGGTTATCTCTTAGAAGGAATGGCTTGTCCTGGTGGATGTATAGCAGGAGTGGGAACCATTGCTTCCACAACAAGAGTCAAAAGGGCATTAAGTAAATATATGAAAGATTCTGAATATAAGACACCTTTTGAGAATATTCATATCCCTGAAAGTTTAAAATAAAGTTAAAAAACTAAGAATAATAAGACCTCCAAAAAAGAAAGTTTTATCCTTTCAAATTAGACTTTCTCCTTGGGGGTCTTTTTATGGTATACTTGGAAAAGGAGGAAATAGTATGAATAAATTTGCCCCATATGATTATTCTTCATTTCAATTTTCCTGTGAAGGGACACATAAATCATGTCATCCAGTGAACTACCAATTGGAGCATAATCCTACCCCTATCAAGTTATCTAGCGAAATGACTGAAGCGATAGAATATTTATTATGGTATGTTCCAAATATTAATTCCTTACAATCAAAATCGAATCCTTTAGTGGAAAAGATTCTCTATGATGATTTTACTTTTGATTTAATAAGAAAGGAAATGGAACTGACGACAGATGATATTTTAATTGAAGAGGAAATTCCTTTTGATGTATACCGATATTTTAGGCATAAAATTTGTACCAATTGTCAAAAATTAGTACTAACAAGAGCAGAGGAAGAGACAAAATCAGCGTCACTACTTAGACATATTCGAAATGCCATTGCTCACGGTCTTTTTACCATAGTAGATGAAATGCTAATGGCCTTTGATTTTCGAAATATGGAAGATGCGAAAGAAGATAAGAACTGTACAGCAATTATTAAAATAAGACCTCGTTCATTATTACAAGCGTTAAAGAAAATAGATACAGAATTAACCCATGAACATTTAGCTGCAAAGGCCTTTCAAGAAGCTGGCTATTGTTTAAAACGAACAAAGTGGAAGGATAAGGGTCTTCCCTATGACTTTGAAGTGGAAAAAGAAGGACGTTTCTATGGGGTGGAAATAAAAAAATTTGATACTCCCTTACATATGGAACCGATAGAAGTAAAAAAAGTTATTAAGGGATTTGAACATATTAAGGATATTCCCTTAGTATTATTAAGTGATTCTTCCTATCTAAAAAAGGAAAGTAAACAATTGTTAAAAACACTACCAATCACTATTTTAGATATGGAAAATATTGAAGATTTACTCCAAGGGCATGATGTTTTAAAATCTATTGAAAAAGGTGGAAATAAATCTTGAAGAGGCCTTTTTGCTGTGATATAATACCTTGAGTAAGCACTCGTAGCTCAGCCTGGATAGAGCAACGGACTTCGGATCCGTGTGTCAGGGGTTCGAATCCTCTCGGGTGCACCATAGAAACCCTGTAGTTGGTACAGGGTTTTGCTCTTTTAAGTCGATGGAAGCTGGGTTTACTCATCCTATTCCCAAGTTAGAGAAAATTGTATAAATTTAGAAAATATTCTGAATAATTCCTTTAACTTCCTTGACAGCTCTCTCGACTATGTATTAAAATAAAGTTTAGTGTTTAAGCCCCGGAAAATGAACACTGCTCAACAATCAAAGGATAGGAGGTCGCCTCATTGAAAAGCTATATGGCGAAAGCAAATGAAATAGATAGAAAATGGTATGTTATCGATGCTGAAGGTAAAGTACTTGGACGTTTAGCGTCTGAAGTTGCAAAGATACTTAGAGGTAAACATAAGGCAATTTATACCCCTCATGTTGACACTGGTGATTTTGTCATTATTGTCAATGCAGAAAAAATAGCATTAACAGGAAATAAATGGGATCAAAAAACACATAATTATCATACAGGATATCCTGGTGGACGTAGAGAAGTACCCTATAAACAGTTATTGGCAAAACATCCTGAAAGAATTATCGAATTAGCGGTAAAAGGAATGCTACCAAAAAATAGTTTAGGTCGACAAATGTATCGTAAATTAAAAGTATATGCAGGTCCTGAGCATCCACATGAAGCTCAACAACCTGTAGCATATGAAATTTAAGGGAAGGAGGGTTTAGCGAATGGCTGTAGAAGAATATAGAGGTACCGGAAGAAGAAAAACATCTGTTGCTCAAGTTCGTTTATTACCTGGCAATGGTGCGTTTACAATTAATGGTAAAGATATTGATGATTATTTTAATTATGAAACTTTAAAAGTAGTTGCAAAATCTCCTTTAGAATTAACAGGAGTTGCAGGAAACTTTGATGTACTTGTAAAAGTAAACGGTGGTGGATATACTGGACAAGCTGGTGCAATTCGTCAAGGTTTAGCTCGTGCACTACAAGAGGCAGATGGAGAATTACGAGGACCCCTTAAAAAAGCAGGATTCTTAACTCGTGATCCCAGAATGAAAGAGCGTAAAAAATACGGCTTAAAGAAAGCTCGTAAAGCTCCACAATTTTCAAAACGTTAAAAAGATTATGGCTTCGGATTTCCGAAGCCTTTTTATTTTACCATCTAAAGGATTATTTAATAGAAATTCATTATGAAAATAAACTATACTATTTTTTAAAAATACTAAGGACAAGATTTTCGAAAGGAATCTCTTATATGATATAATAATAAAGAGCTAAATCCATCTAAAATAAGGAGGAAAAAATATGAAGGCGGTTATTTCCGTTGTGGGAAAGGATCGAATCGGCATTGTTTATGAGGCTACTGAACTATTGGTCAAGTATAAACTAAATATTTTAGACATAAATCAAACTCTAATGGAAGGGTTTTTTACCATGATTATGTTAGTAGATTTGTCTGCAATGACGGTATCCTTTGATGAACTTGTAGACGGGTTCGACGAATTAGGTAAAAAAAGAGGGATATCTATTCGTGTACAACATGAAGATATTTTTGACGCAATGCATAATATATAAGGGGGATATATGGATCGCAGTAATATTTTAGAGACCATACGTATGTTAGATGAAGAAAAGTTAGACATACGAACGATTACCATGGGAATATCTTTGCTGGACTGTATTTCCTCTAATGGAAAAGAAGCCAGAACAAGAATTTATGATAAAATGATGCGTGTTTCCCAAAATCTTGTGGAAACTTCCGATCATATTGGAAAAAAATATGGTATACCTATTATTAATAAAAGACTCTCTGTTACTCCTATTTCCTTAATTGCTCAAAGTACAGGGGAAAGTGACTATGTAGCTTTTGCTCACACTTTAGATCAAGTGGCAAAGGAAGTTGGAGTAAATTTTGTTGGTGGATTTTCTGCGTTAGTTCAAAAAGGAACTATGGCAGGGGATAGTATCTTAATGGAATCCATTCCTCATGCATTAGCAGAAACAGATTTTGTTTGTTCTTCTGTAAATGTTGCATCTACGAAAACTGGCATCAATATGGATGCAGTATCTCAAATGGGAGAGGTGATTAAAAAAACAGCAGAAGCAACGAAGGACAGAGATTCTATTGGTTGTGCAAAACTTGTTGTTTTTGCAAATGGGGTGGATGATAATCCCTTTATGGCTGGTGCTTACCATGGTGTTGGAGAAGAAGATACGGTTATTAATGTTGGAGTTTCTGGTCCAGGTGTTGTGAAAGCTGCTTTAGAAAAAGTAAAAGGTGCACCTTTTGATATTGTTAGTGAAACAGTAAAGAAAACTGCTTTTAAAATTACCCGTATGGGTGAATTAGTTGGTAGAGAGGTTGCTGAGAGTTTAGATCTTCCCTTTGGGATTATCGATTTATCTTTGGCTCCAACTCCTGCAGTTGGAGATTCTGTTGCTAGAATCTTAGAGGAAATAGGATTGGAAACTGTGGGAACCCATGGTACAACAGCAGCCCTTGCTATGTTAAACGATGGAGTTAAAAAGGGAGGAATTATGGCCTCTGGTCGTGTTGGTGGTCTTTCTGGCGCTTTTATACCAGTTTCTGAAGATGAGGGTATGATTCATGCTGTGGAATCTGGGCGTCTGACCTTTGATAAATTAGAAGCAATGACTTCGGTATGTTCTGTGGGACTAGATATGATTGCCATCCCTGGGAACACTTCTCCTGCTACTATTGCTGGTATTATTGCTGATGAGGCTGCTATTGGTGTAATTAATCATAAAACCACAGCTGTTCGTGTGATTCCAGTTATCGGGAAAAAAGAAGGAGAAATGGTGGAATTTGGTGGATTATTAGGATATGCACCTATCATGGGGGTAAATCCTGGATCTAGTCAAAGATTTTTCGAACGTGGAGGACGGATTCCAGCTCCTGTGACATCATTTAAGAACTAAGGAGGAGAAGATGATTATTTCATTTTCAGATTTCATCTCCCATGCAATGGGAAATCCAGCACTACTTACAACGGTTCTCTTAGTTTTAGCGGTTATTTTAGTGAATGGTTGGACAGATGCACCAAATGCTATTGCAACTTGTATTTCTACTAGAAGTATTGATCCAAGATCGGCGATTATTATGGCCACTGTTTTTAATTTTTTAGGTGTATTTTTAATGACTATGATCAATGCTAATGTGGCGGAAACTATTTATAACATGGTGGATTTTCGTGGGAATGCTCATGATGCAATGATTGCTCTTTGTGCAGGTCTTGTGGCCATTGTAACTTGGGCAACTGCTGCTTGGTATTTTGGGATTCCAACTTCTGAATCCCATGCTCTTATTGCAGGAATTTCCGGTGCGGCTATTGCCCTTCATGGAGGTCTTTCTGGTATTAATGGCAATGAATGGCTTAAGGTAGTTTATGGCTTAGTATTATCCACCTTTTTAGGTTTTGGCATGGGATATGGAGTCGTGAGTTTGGTAAAGAAAATCTTTCGTGATTCTGACCGTCGAAAGGTATCTGGCCTTTTTCAAAAAGGACAAATCTTTTCTGGTGCAGCTATGGCATTTATGCATGGAGCTCAAGATGGGCAAAAGTTTATGGGAGTTTTTATGCTTGGAGTTTTTCTTGCTCAAGGAAATGATCAAGTGACCTCTTTTGTAATCCCTGTTTGGCTAATGATTCTTTGTTCTCTTGTAATGGGACTAGGAACTTCCATTGGTGGCTATCGTATTATTAAAGCTGTTGGTATGGACATGGTACGTTTAGAAACCTTTGAAGGGTTTTCAGCAGATATGGGAGCTGTACTTTGTCTTCTTATTTCTTCTGTTACTGGTCTTCCTGTAAGTACTACTCATACTAAAACCACTTCTATTATGGGAGTTGGTGCACATAAACGATTATCTAATGTGAATTGGTCTGTTGTAGGAGAAATGGTATTAACTTGGGTTCTTACTTTTCCCGGTTGTGGGATGATAGGGTTTTTTATGACAAAATTATTTATGCATTTATTTTAAGGAGGAGAAGAATTGCTAAAAGAATATCGATTTGACTATTTTAAAAATTTTGAGGATATGTCAGCAGTAACTTTGGAAATAGCAAAGATGTTAGATGATTGTTTAAAGGATTTTTCTCCAGATAATATGGAAGAAATTTTAAAAGAATTTCATGAAGTAGAACATCGTGGAGATGAATTGATGCATAGTACTTTAAATAGGCTGGCTAAGGAATTCTTGCCTCCTATTGAGCGAGAAGATATTGTGTTTTTAGTTCATAGACTTGATGATGTAACAGATAATATTGAAGATATTGCAATGGCATTATATATGTATAATGTTCAGGAACTATTACCGGAAACTTTAGAATTTTCATCTTTACTACTAGAGGGAGCAGGAATTTTGTCAGAAGTGACGAAGGAGTTTGTGAACTTTAAAAAGGCCAATGACATTAAAGAAAAGATTATTAGCGTGAACACTTTAGAGGAAAAAGGGGATCTTTTATATATGCAGACTCTAAGGAATTTATATGAAAATTTTGAAACACCAAAGGAGTTAATCATTTGGACAAGAGTAATCGACAAAATGGAAAAAACATTGGATTCTATGGAATTTTGTTCCAATGTGATGGAATCCATTATTTTAAAAAACAGTTAATCCTTCTTTTATGTTTTTTTCTTTTAGGCTGTTCTCAAAGTGTTAAAAATCTCGACGAGGCCAATATTGATAAGAATAAAAAGGAGAAAGTGAAATATTTGACTTTAAAAGACTTTCACCAAGAGGAAACACCTTCTACCTTTGACTACAATGAAGATGGTATTGGGGATTATGATGCATTTTTAGAAGGTGCAAGAAAAGATGCAAGGAACCATCCAGTTTATGATCCATCTTATGTACAAGGAGGGTACCCTGATCCAGATCGTGGAGTTTGCACTGATGTTATTTGGAGAGCCTTTCGTGAAGGTGGTTATAACTTAAAAGAAATGGTTGATAATGATATTAAAAGAGATCTTTCTGCTTATCCTCGGGTAGATCAACCAGATCCTAATATTGATTTTCGTAGAGTCCCTAATTTAGATTCCTTTTTTAAAAAATATGGAATACATCTTACCACTGACACAATGGAAATTGGCCAGTGGCAAAGGGGAGATATTGTTATTTATGGGAAAAAGCATATAGCAATGGTGTCTAATCGTTATAATAAAAAAGGAGAGCCATGGATTATTCATAATTTTGGACAAAAGAATCGGGAAGAAGACGGTATTCATTGGGGAACGATTACGGCTCATTATCGTTTCGATGCTTCCCAAGTTCCTGAAGAGATTTTATGTCCTTGGGAAGAGTGAAAATAGAGTATTATCCAAGTAATTAGGATAATACTCTATTTTTTTCATTCTAAGTCGTCTAAAAATCTGGAAATTTCACGAGGGGTTTTTAAAATATAGGATGGGGAAAGTAAAAATACTTCACTTCTTCCTCGAGTGATAGCTACATAAAAAAGTCTTCGTTCTTCCTCTAAAAGAGTGGCGTCTCCCCCTTGATATCTTTTAATACTTTTCGAAGATGGGAGCACCTTATCACAGAGATCTATGATAAATACACGATCAAATTCTAATCCCTTCGCTCCATGGATAGTGGAAAGGGTGATACCAGAAGATGAAGAAACCTCAGAAATATAGGCTTCTAAATAATCAAGACGACCGAAAAATTCTTCTGTAGTATCTACTGTTTTACTTAATTCTATAAAATTCTGGTATTGAACCAATTGCGGCTCTAAGGGCTTTCCCGTTCTTTTACAAAAATTTTCTAAATATTCTCTGTATTTTAAATGATCTAGAATAAATTCTAAGGATTCTTTAGGATTACAATGACCTAAATGATTAAAATCACCTTTGATTTCATAAATTCCCTTCTTTTGAAAATAAGGTAGACCTGGTAAGTCCGCCATTGCATCAAAGACATTATTACGAGGATGATTTTTTGCATAGGAAATTTGCTTCTTTGATAGATAACCTTTCATTTTATAATATATTTTTTCTAAGGCTTCTATAGAACCTGGATACTTTGCTAAGGAGAGAAAGGATACAATATCATGGAGCATCCATGTTTTAAAAAACCATCCACGACCTTCTCGTACATAAAAGGGAATCCCTTCTTGTTCTAAAGATAATAAAATACCTAGTGCTGAAACTGTATTTCGAAAAAGAATAGCTGTCTCTAGTTCTGGATTCCTTTTTAATTCTTCTAGGATAAATGAGTATTGGTCCCTTGTATGACGACATCGAATTAATTGAACGGGCTTTTTATAGGGATTCGGGGTTCCTATTTTCTTTTGGAATCGATGTTTATTTTTAGTAATAGTTTTTTCAGATAATTCAACAATATTTTTACTAGAACGAAAATTTTGTTGAAGATAATAGGACTTACATCCTTCAAATCGTTTTTGAAACTCAAAGAGAACTTCAGGATCTGCACCACGAAAACCATAAATTGATTGATCGTCATCTGCTACGATAAAAATATTATTTTTCTTATTGATTAGTTGATAAATAACGGAAAATTGAGCAGGGGAAGTATCCTGTGCTTCGTCAATTTGAATATAATCAAAGTAATTACGGTATTTTCGTTTTAAATAAGGTTCTCTACCTAGAATATCATTTGCTAATAAAATCATATCGTCAAAATCAATGGTTCCATATTTTTCCTTAGCCTTTTCATATTGTTGGTATAAAGTATAGAATTTTGGGATTTGACAATCTGGAGAACTTTCATAATTCTTTGGATCCTTCATACGATTCTTTACAAAGGAAAGTTCTTGGAAAAAAGATTCTTTGTCTTCATCAGTGGGATAGACTCCAAAAACCTTTCGATGAATACTAGTATATAAATCATAAGGATGAATAGGAGAGTCTTTCCCAGAAATTAACGTTCTTTTTCTATTTTTCTTAGCATCATCTTCACGTATAATGGAAAAACATAGACTATGTATCGTTAAAAATAAGGGAATTGGTTCATTAGGATAGAGTTGTTCATATCTTTTTTTCATATCTTCTACCGCTGCTCTGGAAAATGTAATAGTTAAAATCCTTCGAGGATCGACTCCACTGGAGATTAATGTGTGTAACCGAACCATTAGCATTGTAGTTTTACCTGATCCTGGAATGGATAGTACTAATGCTGGTCCTTCTTTATGACAAATAGCCTGAATTTGCTCTTGTGTAAATTCCATAATAACTCCTTTCAAAGTCTATTGTACATCAAGATTAGAAAAATTCCCATGGGAGAACCATTATACTATTTGGGATAGGGGAATAATTATATTCCTACTCTTTTAATTCTAATCCTATTGTTATATAATTTAAGAGAGTTCAAATGAAAAGGATGGTACATCTATGAAAAATCCGTTCAAATCCTTTGACGATATTTTAATCCGATTTATCAATCAAAAGATACGAAACAGATATTTTGATATTTTCTTTTATTATGTGACCTATTTAGCAGGTCCAACTTTTCTAACTTTAATATCAGTTATTTCCATGATTTTCCTTCATGGGAAGTTACGGATGATTGCTTTTGAAGGAGTGGTAGGATTATTTGTCAGTGGAGGAATTGTACAGATTTTAAAGAGAGTTTTTTCAAGAAACCGCCCTTATTGGATTTTAAAGGAATTAAATACCTATGGTATTGATTTATCCGACTATTCCTTTCCTTCGGGACATACAACAGCCGGATTTTCTTTAGGAACTATAATGGCTTTCCATTTTCCTGAATATGCCTTATTTTGTTTATTTTTTGGATGTATCATTGGCGTTTCCAGGATCTATTTAGCAGTTCACTATCCAACAGATGTTGTGGCGGGGATGTTCATAGGAATTGGATCTTCTGTTTTGATCCATTGGAAGATTTTTCCTGTGATTCTGTCACATTTATTATGGTAAAAACTAGGAGGTTATGGTATGGTAATGACCAATTTTTTACGGGAAAGAAAATCCGTAAGAGACTTTAAAGGAAAGAAACTTTCTCAAAAAGAGTTAGAAGAACTTCGTTTACTTGTAGATGGAGTCAATACCCAAGAAAGTGGAAAAGGTATACATTTTCGTCTTTTTGAAAATGGTAAGATTATTGCAAAGAAACTTCAAGGGAAAGCTGGATATAGTGGAGTAATGATAGAAGCTCCTCATTACATTTCCATGGAAATGGATGATGAGGCGGAAGATACTTTACTTGAAGGTGGCTATGCATTGGAAAATGTAAACTCTGCCATTGTTGAAAAGGACTTGGGAACTTGTTGGATTACTGTTGATAAAGTAGATGAGGAAACAAAAAAAGAAGTATTTGGGAATGAAGGAGCAGGAGTAGATTTCATCATTGCAATTGGACATCCTAAAGGTAAAAAGTTCTTTGCCCCAGAAACTTCAAGTGAGCGAATGGAAGTTAATGAAATGGTCTTTAAAGATAATTTAGATCGTCCTGTGACCATTGATGAACTTGAAAATCTAGGTCTATTAGAAGTATTTTCCTCTGTACGATATGCTCCTTCCCATAAAAACTCCCAACCTTGGCGTTTTTTAATAAAAGGAACGGATGTATACCTATTGATGAAAAGAGGATTAGAAGATCAAAGATCTTTAGTAGATATAGGAGTTATTATGTTCTATTTTGAAGGTATGGCTAAGTCCATAGGCTTACAAAATAAATGGGAAGTTGTACATGAAGAAGATCTTGAAGGTTTTAAAGTTGTAGCAAAATATAATCTATAAATTTACTTGGGAAGTAATCTCCCCCGAAATCCTCCAATGGATTCGGGGGTTTTATTATGTGAAAATAAATGAAAAAGAATCTTTCGAAACTATATTGACAAAAGTTATCAAAGAGATTATAATAAATGAACAAACACTCATATAAATTGGTATTCATATAAATAGGTGACGTTTTTGAAAGGAGGAATACTATGCACGGTACTGTAGTTAGGGGTGTTCTTCACCCTAAGTATCCGATAGCAAAAGTTCAAAAAACTATTTGGCGACATGTAAATTTTAAGATGAACCATTTACATTGTGCTATTTGTGGAGGAAAGATTGCTGCTCTTTTTGGCAGGGAAGAAGGGGTTCTAGAAGCGGATTATTCTCTTGCCACTGGAATTTTATGGGCTCATTTAGATGAGGAGGCCATTGATACACTTTATCCACGACTTATTAAAATTGCAAAAGAAGTTGACCCTTATGTAAAGGTTGAAATCATAAAAGAAACAAAGGAGAAGGGCTGGAAACTTCTAGGACTACATTGTGCTAATTGTGCAGAGAAAATTGTAAACCAACTTAATGAATTTGATGAAATCAACCATGCTAATTTTTCCATGGCTACGGAAAATTTATCCTTAGATTTAAAACCTGGCGTGGAACCTCTTACTTTGAAACATAAAATACAACATTTAGTAGACGAAATCGAACCAGGTGTAAAGGTGATTTATCAAGGAAATGATTTCGAAGAACAAAATTGGAAAATCAAAGATTTAAGTTGTGAAAATTGTGCAGGTAAAATCGTAGATAGGATTAATAAATTGTCCTATATTAAAGACGCCAATTTTTCTTTAGCTACAGAAGGATTACATTTTCAATTAAAAGCAGGAAAAGATCCTGTAGCAGTACAAAAGACGATTCAAGAAATTTGTGATGACATTGAACCTGGTGTTTTAGTAATATCTCCTGAATTATCTAAGGATAGAACCACTGATTCTACGAAAAAGGAAAGGAATTTTCTTCTAACGATTGGTGGAGGAATTTTAGCTGGGCTTCTTGGAAAGTTTGTCTTTACCCAAAGTCCCCTTCAAGGGATTATATTTGCTATTGCACTAGTTCTTGCAGGTGGTTCTGTGTACCGTCAAGCCTATAAAAATATAAAACGAGGAGAAATCTTTGACGAAAACTTTTTAATGTCTATCGCCACTATTGGTGCTTATTTTATTGGAGAATATGTGGAAGCTTTGGCGGTAATGGTCTTATATCAAATAGGAGAGCTTTTACAAGATAAAGCAGTTTCTTCTTCAAGAGATTCTATTTCTTCCCTTTTAACTTTAAAGGCGGAGTATGCCAATGTTTTTCGTGACGGGGAATGGGTAGAAGAAGATCCAGAAGATGTCTTATTAGGAGAAAGAATTTTAGTTCGTCCTGGAGAAAAGATTCCATTAGATGGAGTAATCATAAGTGGAGAATCCTTTATAGATACATCAAATATAACAGGAGAATCTGTTCCTAGAAAAATGGGAGTAGGAGACGAAGTCCATTCAGGATGTTTAAATGGAGAAGGATTGTTAGAATTAGAAGTAACTACAGAATATGGTGATGGAACAGTTGCAAGGATCTTACAATTAGTTGAAAGTGCAGCAACGAAAAAATCAAAGATTGAATATTTTATCACTAAATTTGCAAGAGTATATACCCCAATTGTTGTAGCAATTGCTGGTTTCTTAGTTGTAGCTATGCCTTTAATTACAAAAGAGCCACTTTCCAAATGGATTTATCAAGCCTGTATTTTCTTAATCTTAAGTTGTCCTTGTGCATTAGTTATTTCTGTTCCACTAGGTGTCTTTGGAGGAGTAGGAGCCGCTTCTAAGAAAGGTGTTTTTGTGAAAGGAGGAAACTACCTCGAGGCCCTTCATGATATTTCTATGGTGGCTTTTGATAAAACAGGTACCATAACAAAGGGAGTCTATGAAGTAAGTGATATTGAGCCTGTTTCCATATCAAAAGATGAACTTTTAGAAGTTGTTGCCCTTGGTGAGTATTATTCTAATCATCCTATTGCCAAAGCTATTGTAAATAAATATGGGAAAGAAGAACAAGAGGTTTTAGATTATCGAGAAATTCCTGGGAAAGGTATTACCTTTGTGCTACAAGGAGATAAGATCCTTGCAGGAAATGCCAAGTTATTAAAGGATCATGGCATTGTATTTACAGAGACAGATAAAGTGGGAACCATTATTTATGTTGCTAGAAATCAAGAATATTTAGGATATCTTTTAGTAAGAGATACTTTAAAAGATCATATAAAATCAGATATGAAAAATTTACATGACCTTGGTATTGAAACCATCATGTTATCTGGAGATGATCATTCTGTGGCAAATGCAATTGCCCAAGAAGTTGGAATTGATAAAGCATATGGAAATTTACTTCCAGAAGATAAAGTTGCCAAAATTGAAGAGTTAATGAAACCAAACGAAAACCATGTGGCTTTTGTTGGAGATGGTGTTAATGATGCTCCAGTATTAGCAAGAGCTGATGTGGGAATTGCTATGGGAAAACTTGGTTCAGATGCAGCTGTAGAAACTGCTGATGTAATATTAATGAATGACGAAATTGGTGCACTAGTCGATGCTTTTAAAATTTCCAGTCGTACAAGAAGAATTGTTCTTCAAAATATTATTTTTGCTTTAGGTATAAAAATCATTGTTTTAATCCTAGGACTATTTGGAATTGCCACGATGTGGTCAGCGATTTTTGCAGATGTGGGAGTTACTGTACTAGCTGTATTTAACTCTATGCGAGTCCTTCGAGTAAAGGAACATTAATTCCTTAAGAAAAGAGATATAATAGCCCTTATAAACTGAAAATGGTTTGTAAGGGTTTTTCTTTTAGACAAAATCTTTCCTCTTTTTTCAAGATTATGATAGAATGAAAAGAGAATCTAAGACTAATAGTTATTTTCGAAATATGTAGAAGGTGATCTTATGAAAGAATCTAAGAAATTTGACAATTATATGGTTTTAGCCAATCATTTTTTAGATCAAAACAGATATAGTTCTGCTATAGAAGCTTTTGAAAAATCTTTAGAATTTACGCCAAGTAAAGACGAAAAAATAGATATCTTATTTGAAATTGCAGATCTTTTAACATATTTAGGAAACTATGAAGATGCAGAAAAATATTTTTTAGAAATACAAGAATTAGATCCAGAGATTCCTGGGGTCTATTATGGCTTAGCTATCGTCAACGATTTTAAAAAAGGCTCCCTGGAAAAATCTAAAAAATACTATAAAAAAGCTATTGAACTAGACCCAGAATATGATCGAGCTCATTATTATCTTGCCCATGTATATTGGGATTTAGGAGAAGAAGATAAGGCAGAAAAAGAGTTTAAAATTTGCATTAACTTACATGAAGATGATTTTATAAGCTTTAATGACTTAGGAGCCCTTTATGAAAGCCAAGGTCGATATATGGAATCTCAAGAAGTTGTGGAAAAAGCATTATCGATTGCACCAGATTATTGGCGTGCCCTTTTTAACATGGGAGTTGTGTTAAAAGCATTTGGAAAACATAAAGAAGCGTTGGAATACTATAGAAAAACCATTGAAATAAACCCAAAGCCCAATGTTTATTTAAATATGTCTGCTATTTATATAGAAGAAAAAGATTTTGAAAAAGCTCTACATATATTAAAAGAAGGGCTGAAGTTATTTCCAGGCACTGTAAATTTACATTATAATGCAGCTTGTTCCTTGGTTCATCTACAAAGGAAAGATGAAGCATGGGAAGAAATCACAAAAGCTATCAAAAAAAATATAGAAGTAAGAAACTGGGCGTATAAAGATCCAGATTTAAAGGATTTAATGGAAGAATACGAAGGAGGAAAGAATGGTCATAATAAAAACACCTCAAGAAATTGAGCAAATGCATACAGCGGGAAAGTTACTAGCAGAAGTTCATCGACAATTACGGAAGAGAGTTGTACCAGGGGTTACCACTCTAGAACTAGATAAATTTGTAGAAGAATTTTTATTGGATCATGGAGCCTATCCGGAACAAAAGGGATACGAAGGATTTCCTTATTCCATATGTGCATCTGTAAATGATGAGATTTGCCATGGGTTCCCAACAAAAAAACCTTTAAAATCTGGAGATATTTTAACGATTGATATGGTAGTTCGTGTAGGTGATTGGTTAGCAGATTCAGCTTGGAGTTATGGAGTTGGAGAAATATCTGAAAAGGCTCAAAATTTATTAGATGTAACAAGGGAAGCTATGTATGAAGGGATAAAAAAAGCGGTCATTGGAAATCGATTAGGAGATATCGGCCATGTCATTCAAAACTATGCAGAAAGTAGAGGCTATTCTGTAGTTCGTGAATTTATTGGGCATGGGATTGGTCAGGAAATGCATGAGGATCCTCAAGTACTTCACTATGGAAAACCTGGGCGAGGTCTACGAATTCAAGAAGGAATGGTATTTACGATTGAACCTATGATTAACACAGGAGCCTGGAAGGTGAAAATTGACGATAATGGATGGACAGCTAGAACCATAGATGGGGGATTAAGTGCCCAATATGAACATACCCTTGCTATAACAAAAGATGGGCCTATTATTTTAACAGACCAAGGAGATGTTTAAAATGAAAAAAGAAGCCATTGGATTTTATACCAAAAGAGAAGAATTTTTCAATGCTTTAACCCATTGGGCTGGGGTGATATTAGGGATTGTTGGATTGGTATTTTTGCTATTTTCAGCAATAAAAGAGCATTCGAAAATCAAAGTGGTTGCTTTTGCTATTTATGGAGCATGCTTTATTACCATGTACTCTTGCTCAGCCCTATACCATTCGGTTTCTGTGAAAAAAATAAAATCTATCTTACGTGCATTTGATCATTCCTCTATTTTTTTATTTATAGCAGGAACTTACACGCCAATGGTCTTGCTTTCTTTGAGAGGTTCCTTTAGAATACTTATGTTGGTTCTTGTTTGGAGTATAGCAATTTTTGGAGTTGTTTTTAAAATTTGGACCTATGGAAGTTTTCAAAAATATGGTAAGATATCTCTTGCTCTCTATCTTGGGCTAGGATGGCTTTCTCTTTTTTTAATTCCTGAAATGATCCGAACAACTCCTCTAAGTTTTATTATATATCTATTTATTGGGGGTATACTATACTCTGTAGGAACATATTTTTACTCCCATCCAAAAATTCCTTATCATCATGCTATTTGGCATTTATTTGTACTAGGGGCTTCTGTTAGTCACTTTTTAGGGATTTTTGGAGCCTATGCAAAATAAATTGACATAAGGAGAGTCTATGGACAGAAGAATTAATTTACTAGAAGATGATATTGGAAAGAGTTTGTTTCGTATGGCTATGCCTCTTATGGGTACAGCTTTTATCCAAATGGCATATAGTTTAACAGATGTCATGTGGTTAGGAAGGCTTAGCACAAATGCTGTAGCTGCTGTGGGAACTTGCTCTTTCTTTGTTTGGATAGCAAATGCTATAACCTTAATTGCAAAAACTGGTATTTCTGTAGGATTAGCACAAGCATACGGAAAAAATGATTTTAGAGAATCTAAAGAAGTGATGAGAGCTGGGATCCATGTGAATTTAGTATTTTGTCTTTTGGTGGGAAGTATACTATATTTTTTCCGAGATAGTATCTTAGGCTTTTATCATTTACCAGAAACCGTTCATCAAATGGCATATCAATACTTAGGAATCATTGCCTTGGGAATGTTTTTTACATTTATGAATCCTGTGTTTAGTGCCACATTTTATGCAAGGGGAAATTCAGTAACTCCATTTAAAGTATCTGTTATAGCCTTAGTCCTAAACATTGTGGTCGATCCTATTTTAATTTTTGGGATAGGTCCCATTCCAAGGTTAGGTACTGCAGGGGCGGCTTTGGCCACTGTACTTGCCCAAGGTGTAGGAACGGTAATCTTAATACTTGTGGCAAAAAGAGAACGGACAATGTTAATACAAACGAAATATCTACGTCCCTCCTCAAAAAAATATATTGGTGATATCCTTCACTTAGGTGTTCCTGCTTGTATCCAGTCTACTATTCATGCATCAGTTGGAATTGTATTGAATAAATATATAGCAGGTTACGGAGCAAGACCGATTGCTGTATATGCTATTGGTAGTCAAATTGAGTCCTTGTCATGGATGACATCAGATGGATTTTCTACGGCGATATCCGCCTTTATGGGTCAAAATTATGGAGCAAAAAAATTTGAACGGATTAAAAAAGGTTATATTGTAGGGTTAAAAATTGTAGGTTCTTTAGGAATTTTTGCGACAATCCTATTATTTTTTGGGAACGAACATTTATTTCGATTATTTATCCCAGAAGATCCAGTGACCATACTGATGGGAGGAGAATACTTAAAAATATTGAGTATTTCCCAATTCTTTATGACTTTAGAAATTGGAACAAGTGGCGCATTAAATGGATTGTCCTTAACAAGATATCCAGCTATCATTGGAACAGTATTTAATTTAGCAAGGATACCACTTTCCTTTTTATTTATGCCACTTTGGGGAGTCAATGGTATATGGGCTTCCATGAGTTTTTCAAGTGTATTAAAAGGAACTTTAGCCTTTTTTGCATTTTGGTATATTTATAAAAGGACCAATGGATTTAGTGAAAATATGGAAAAATATATTTCAAGAGTAAGCTCAGTGTCATAAAATGGGTATAAAAAAGAAAAATGGAGGTAAGATATGGCTTTAGAACAATTAAAGATGCCGGAAGTAGGAGAAGAAGTTGCAACCTTTGAAACCAATTTGGGTAAAATCCGATTTCGCCTTTTTCCAGAAATTGCACCAAAGGCAGTGGAAAATTTTAAAACTCATATAAAAAATGGTTACTATGATGGAACAATTTTTCATAGAGTCATTGATGGTTTTATGATCCAAGGAGGCGACCCTACAGCTTCAGGACGAGGTGGAGAAAGTATTTGGGGGAAACCCTTTAACGATGAATTCCATCCAGAATATCGTAATTTCCGAGGAGCCTTGTCAATGGCAAATGCAGGACCGAACACAAACGGAAGTCAATTTTTTATTGTACAAGCAGTAGAAGTTGGGGATGATGTAGTTCGTCAAATGCGATCCTTAGGGCCGAATAAGGGATTTAGTGATGAGATTGTGAATGAATATGAAAATCTTGGTGGGGCCTATTGGTTAGACGGAAAACATTCTGTTTTTGGACAAGTTTTTGAAGGTTTAGATGTTGTTGATGATATTGCAGGAGTACCAACAAACCCAGGAGATAAACCATTGGAAGATATTGTTATCCAAAAAGCGTATTTAGAAGATTGTAAATAAAACGGTCATAAGAGGCCGTTTTTTTCTTGAAAATTTTCAAAAATTATTATGATATAATAGGGGAAAAGATAAATTGGAAGGATGGGGTTCATGCATCAGTATAAAGGAAGATTAATTGTTCATACAGGGTCTATGTTTTCTGGAAAGACTTCAAGTTTGGAAAAAGACTTAAAAAGATTTCAAATAGCTGGCTATCATACAGTGGCATTTAAGCCCTCTATAGATACAAGATATGAAGGAGAGGACATTGTCACCCATGATAATACTTATATTTCCGCAATATTAGTGGAACATGTAAAAGACATTAAGAAGTTTTGTGAAGATTCCACTGTTGCGGTAGTAGGAATTGATGAGGTACAGTTTCTAGAAGGTTCTATATCAGAAATTTTAGAAGTACTTTGCGATTTACTGGATCGAGGGATCACAGTAATTGTTGCAGGTTTAGATATGGATTTTACTGGGAAACCTTTTGAAATTGTAAAAGAGCTTATGCCTTTAAGTGATTATTTAAATAAACATCATGCTGTATGTACAAAATGTGGTTCAGATGCTTGGGTTTCCCATAGAAAGACAGAGGATACCCAACGAGTAGTACTTGGAGCTAATGAAGAATATGAACCATTATGCCGAGCTTGTTATAGAAATTTGAAAAAATAAGGGAAAGCCCTTATTTTTTTATTGCAATTAACTAAACAAAGGCTTATAATATAAACATATATAAAATAGGGAGGTTCGTATGACACCTAGAGAACAAGAAATTATGGAGTTGATACGTGCCAATCCCCAAATCAGTCAACAAGAAATTGGAAACCGACTTAATATTAAACGATCGTCTGTGGCAGTCCATATTAATCATTTAATGAATAAAGGTTATATTTTAGGAAGAGGATATCTTTTAAAAAAAGAACCTTATATTGTGGTTATTGGAGGAGCTTCTGTTGATTTACGAGGAATACCTGATGAAACCATTATGATGGAAGATTCCAATCCAGGAACCTTTCACAAAACAGCTGGTGGTGTTGGTAGAAATATTGGTGAGAATCTTGCAAGATTAGGTTATCGCACAGATATGATTACTCTTTTAGCAGATGATCGATTTGGGAATTGGCTTATGGAAAAGGGAATGGAAGTAAATTTAACATTCCATCATTCTTTTATACTTCAAGGGGAGCAAACACCGACATATTTAGAAATCTTAGACGAAAAAGGGGAAATGGTGGTGGCTATTTCTGATATGAAACTACTAGACAAGTTCACCCCAGAACGTATGGAAAAGAAAAAAGAATATATTGAAAATGCGGAAATTATTGTTGTGGATACTAATTTACCCAAGGAAACATTAGAATATCTTTTTGATCATCTAAAGGGAACATTCTTGGTAGATGGTGTTTCTGCTGCAAAGGTAAAAAAATTGAAAGGCTTTCTACCAAAAATACACACCTTAAAATGTAACAAACATGAAGCAGAAAGTTTGCTTTCTAGAACATTAGAAGGGAAAGAAGCGTTAAAGGAAGGGGCAAAAGAGTTAGTGGCTATGGGGTTACATCAAGTGGTTATCACTTGTGGAAAAGACGGAGCCCTCTCCTATAATGGAAAAGAGGGGTATTTATTACAAGCTCCTTCTGTTAAAGTGAAAAATGCAACTGGTGCTGGAGATGCTTTTACAGCTGGATTGGCTTATGGCATGGTAAAAGGCTGGGAATTTTTAGAATCCTTACGGTTTGCAATGGGATCTTCTATTGTAGCTTTAGGAGATGAAGGAACCAATGCTATTGGATTAAATCCAGAGGAAGTAAAAAGAAATTTAGGAGGAATTATAGATGTTAAATATTGAAATGTTAAAGAAGTATGTGGATATTAAAGATGAAGTTCAAGAGGCCTTAGATCAAGGTAAACCAGTGGTCGCTCTAGAATCTACCATAATTTCCCATGGTATGCCTTATCCTGAAAATTTAAATACTGCATGGGAAGTTGAACAAATCATTCGAGAAACTGGAGCAATCCCTGCAACAACAGCTATTATTAATGGGCGAATTAAGGTAGGACTTACAAGGGAAGAATTGGAATTTATGGCTAAGGATAAAAGCATTATTAAAGCCTCTCGTCGTGATTATCCATATATTGTATCCCAAGGTCTTCATGGAGCTACAACAGTTGCTACATCAATTTTAACTGCCTCCTTAGCAGGAATTAAGTTATTAGTTACTGGAGGTATTGGAGGAGTACATCGTGGAGCTCAAGAGACCTTTGATATTTCCAGGGATTTACAAGAATTAGCAACAACTGATATAGTAGTAGTTTGTGCAGGAGCAAAATCTATTTTAGATATTGGGTTAACATTAGAATACTTAGAAACTTTTGGAGTACCTGTCTTAGGTTATGGAACAAAAGAAATGCCAGCTTTTTATACGAGGGAAAGTGGTCATGAAGTGGATTATAAAGTGGATACTCCAGAAGATGTGGCTAATATGGTAAATACAAAATGGGAATTAGGTCTTACCGGTGGTGTCTTACTTACAAATCCTATTCCTAAAGATTCTGCTATGGATAAAACGATAATCGATAAGGCGATTGAAGAAGCATTACAAGATGCTAAAGTAAAAGGAATCCAAGGGAAAAAAACCACACCTTTCCTTTTAGATCGAGTACTAGAAGTAACGGAAGGGAAAAGTTTAGAATCAAATATTGCCTTAGTAAAAAACAATGCTCTTGTTGGAGCAAAAGTTGCAATAGCAATGGCAAAATAAATAAAAGCCTCCTATCCATTGGATAAGGGGCTTTTACTGTAATAACATAGGGGTGAGATAAACTTCGGCAAAAGCTGCTAGTACTAATAGTGGGACAACTTTTGTGAGAAAGATCATAAGATATTTTTTAAATAATGTTTTAATTGGCAAATATTCTTTTTTCAAGATTTTTTTCGACAAATGAAAACAAAGATAAATCCCCATAGTTACAGATAAAAAAATAGCTGTCAGTTCAAATACACCATGGGGGAGAATTCCAAACACAAAGACTTTAAATGGAGAAGCTCCTTTAATAGCACTATATTTTAAAGCCAGTCCTATAATATGACCATTGACAAGTAAAAAGATAAAGGGCAAAAATAGGAAAGGAATCAACCCCCCTAGGAACATAAATAAAGATGCTAATACATTATTTTTGAAAAGAGCTAAAGGACTTATTTGACCATTGTCTTTAAAAAGGAATTCTTTGGATTCCATAAAACTTTGAATAAAGGACTTAGCAGACTCTTCAGTAGCTCCTAGATAACCTATAATAATAGATATTATAAAGGCAAAAATCAAAAAACGAAAACATCTACTTTTTATTATTTCTTCCATAAAACCCTCCTAATAGTAAACGGATGGTTAATTTCCATCCGTTTTTCGATGATATTTTACACTAAGAATCAACCCTATGGAAACTAAATTAACAAGTTGAAATGTTCCTCCAAAACTCATAAAGGGAAGAGGAATCCCAGTAATAGGCATAAGGCCTAAGGTCATTCCAATATTTTCCCATATATGAACTAGAAACATGGCTAAAATACCTATTGTCATATAAGATCCCATAAGATCTTTACTTTGTCTTGCAATTTCTAGCATGCGATACAATAATATTCCATAAAGTGCTAATAAACCAAATCCTCCAATAAAACCAAGTTCTTCAACGAGAACAGGAAAGATGGAGTCGGTTTCTTTTGTAGGAATAAAATTAAATTGAGTTTGGCTACCATGATAAAGGCCCTTTCCTGTGATTTTCCCAGAGCCAATGGCAATTTTTCCTTCGTTATATTGATATCCAGAACCGGAAGTGTTAGCAGCAGGGTCTAAAAAGTCTAAAATCCTGTCTTTTTGATAAGGGTCTAAAAATGTATAGACAATAGGTAAAGATACAAGAACACCGCCTATAGCACATAAGATATATTTACAAGATATATTTCCAAAAAATAACATACAAGCAATAATAAAAACAAAGACCATAGCAGTTCCCATATCTGGCTGTCTTAAAATCAAGGCTACAGGGATGAAGGCAAAAATCAAAAGTTTTATTAATGAAAAAGGTTTATTAATATCTTCGATTTTCTCCATAAAAGTGGAAAGAGAAATAATCACTCCAATTTTTACAAATTCTGCTGGTTGAAAATTTAAAGGGCCAATTTTTAACCAAGATCGACTTCCCCAGGTGGTTTCTCCATGACCAAAAATTAAAGTTGCAGTTAATAATCCAATGGAAACAATATATATAAGTAAATATAATCGTTTCCAAACACGGAAATCAATAAACATCATCACAAACATAAAGAAAACACCTAAGGCTGTAGCAAACATTTGACGTTTTAAATGAGCATCATTGTGAAAACTTAAAGTAGCACTGGAAAGTACGATAAGTCCAAAAACACAAAGGGCGAATACAGCGGCGATCAATATAAAATCAAACTTTCTTCTTCTTTGACGAAAGGCAAGATATGCCTTTGTATCTTTCATTTGTTCCATGGAATCTTCCTTTTCTTTTCTAAATTACTCTATTATATTATAATACATTTAAGAATATTATGGGGAGGTTTTTCCGTTCTATGAAATCCAAGTTAGAAATGATTGGAAAAAAATTGAATATCCATGTCATTGGGATTACTAATGCTAGCAGGATTTATGACCATGGAGAACTTCTTTATCGTAGAAATACCACAGGTCTCTCACCTTTTGAAGAAAAGGATTTAACTTTACGAACTTCTATTGAAGCATTTCGCCCTGGCACTAAATCGGTTATAGTTTTTGGTCTAAATTATTTTACAAAGGACCGAGAAAAGATGAAACCAGGGGAAGGAAAGTTGGCACTTATCTCTCGAGGACAAGATTATCACAAGGTTCTTCATCATCGAGGAGAAAATTTAATGGAGGCCCTTGGAATAAGAGAGTATTCTCAAGTCTATGTAGATACTCATCCATTATTAGAACGAGCTTTAGCTGTGCGAAGTGGATTAGGGTATATTGGGAAGCATACACAGCTTATCCATCCTCTTTATGGGTCCTACTTAGTATTAGGCTTAGTTTTAACAGATCTTGAGTTAATAGAGACCTCTTCCAAAGAACAAGATTATTGTGGGGACTGTAGGAAATGTTTAGATGCTTGTCCAGGAAAGGCTTTATCCCCCTATCGTTTAGATCCTAGAAAGTGTTTGTCCTCTATTACACAACAAAAAGAAAGTATTACAGAAGACCTACAAGTAGCAATGGGAAACAGAATTTATGGTTGTGACACTTGTCAATTGGTTTGTCCGAAAAACAAAAATGTACCGGAAACAGATGTACCTGAGTTTCAACCTATCTATGAAAATATTAAGATTCAAGAATTAAAATCTTTAAGTAATCGTGAATTTAAACATAAGTATGGAATGTTAAGTGGAGCTTGGCGAGGGAAAAAAACATGGATTAGGAATGGAGAAATTATTTTAAAAAACCAGTCACAAAGGAAATGATAAGGGCCTTTATCTGTTATAATAAAGGATAGAGATTTTTCCTTAACCAAGAAATAAAATCAGAGGCTAAATATGATTATAGGAATTTGTACTTTAGAATTATATATTTATCACGCACAAAGTTTAAAAGATAAGCGACGTGTGGTTAAAAGTATTATTGACCGTTGTCATCATCGCTTTCACGTTTCTATTGCTGAAGTTGACAATATGGATTTATGGCAAAGGTCCGTTATTGGAATTGCCTATGTTTCCAATGATCGAAAACATACAGAACAAATTCTAGATAAAGTTATTTTGGAAGTGGAAAAACATGGAGAGGTAGAAATTTTAAACATTGAAAAAGAAATACTATAGGTGATGATTTGAGAAAGTTGATTAGCAAAAAAGAAGTACTTGAAGTTTTAGATATATTAACAGATAGATTTCCTGATGCAAAAGGGGAATTAGATCATACCAATCCCTTTGAATTATTGGTGGCTACTATTTTATCAGCACAATGTACTGATGTTAGAGTAAACAAAGTAACAAAAAATATGTTTCCCTATTATAAAACCCCAGAAGATTATTTATCTTTAGGACAAGAAGGTTTAGAAAATATCATTCGCTCTTGTGGATTTTATCGTTCTAAGGCGAAAAATATACTAGGAGCTTGTGAACTTCTAATTAGAGATTTTCATGGAGAGGTTCCAAAAACCATTAAGGAGCTAATGACTTTGCCAGGTGTAGGTAGGAAAACAGCAAATGTTGTAGCAAGTAATGCCTTTGGTGTTCCTGCCATAGCTGTAGATACTCATGTTTTTCGAGTGAGTAATCGAATTGGACTTGCCCATGGAAAAAATGTTGAAGAAGTGGAAGAACAATTGATGAAAAGAATACCTAAAGATAGATGGACACATTCCCATCATTTACTAATTTTCCAAGGGAGAAGGATTTGTGCTTCTAGGCGACCAAAATGTGAAGAATGCCCGATAACAAATTATTGTTTATATTATAAAAATGGGAGAAAAAATCATTGAAAGAATATTTTGAAAAAATATTAGAAGTAAAAAGAAATCAATATATATTTATTGGAATTGGTTTACTTGCCATTATTCTTTTAGGAATGGGACTTTATGTAGGAATAGAGTCTCCTAAAAAAAGAATTCATCCAGGAGTTTCTATTGAAGGGATTTCCCTTTCTGGATTGTCGATTGAAAAAGCAAGTGAAAAATTAGAAAAGGAATTATCTCCTAAATTGGCAGAGGAAAAAATTCGTTTAAAAACAGATGTCACCTCTTTCTTTCCTACATGGAAAGATTTAGGTTTTTATTATGATACAGAGAAATTAGCAAAAAAGGCCTATGGAGTAGGACGTTCTAAATCTAAAATCCAAAATAGTTGGTTGATCTTTAAAGGAGCAATTTTTGGAGAACAATTAGAAGCTAACACTTCAATAAATTCTACCACATTAAATCGAATGATTCGTTCTTTGGCAGATGATATTTATGTAAAACCAGTGGATGCTACGTTTTCTTATGAAGATGGGGAAATCTCTATCTCAAAATCAAGACCAGGAACCTATTTAGACTTAGATGAAACAGCAGAGGTTATCCGAACATTAAAACCTGGTCATGAGATGATTGACCTTCCTATTTATAAAACGGATCCAGAGCAAAAAGAAGAAGATTTTCAAAGAATCAATGGTGTTTTAGGAACTTTTGAAACGAATTATAAGTCTTCTGAAAGTAATCGAAAACATAATATAAAACTAGGTTCAGAAAGTATAAGTGAGAAACTTGTAAAACCTGGGGAAGAAGTTTCATTTAATGATACCATAGGAGAGATATCAACTACTACAGGGTATAAAAATGCTGGTGTTATTTTAAATGGAGAATTTGATCGAGGAGTTGGAGGTGGAATGTGTCAAGTATCCACCACACTTTATAATGCATTATTACTTGCAGATGTAGAAATTACTGAAAGATATAATCATAGTCGACCAATCGGTTATGTTCCAAAAGGGACAGATGCAGCTGTGGCTACAGGATATAAAGACCTAAAATTTAAAAATTCTTTTGACTTTCCCATTTATATCACTTCCCATGCCAATGGTTCTGAATTAACCTTTACCATTTTTGGAGATACAACAACAAGAGACTATGAGATAGAAATTGTACCAAAATTACAAGGAACCAGTAATCCAAAAGTCATAAAGAAAACTTCGTCAAAATTGGCACCAGGGGACCAAAAAGTGGAAAAAGGAGGAAGTACTGGTTATTATTATAAAACATATAAAAATGTAATTAAAAATGGAGAAGTGATTTCCTCAGAACAAATATCTGAATCCCATTATCCAGCACAAACTCGTGTGGTATATGTTGGTCCTGCAAAAAGTAAAAGTTCAGATTCTGATTCCAAAAGTAAAAAGGATTCCAAATCCACGGATTCTAAAAAAGATAGTACTAATAACTCTTAAGATTTAGAGGACCTTAGGGTCCTCTTCTTTCAATAGAAAGGATATTTATGAAAAAGTTAATACTTGCAGAAAAACCATCCGTTGCTAAAGATATGGCAGGTGCTTTATCTGTCCCTGCAAAAGGACGGTATCAATTTGAAAATAATAAATATATTATTGTTTGGGCTTTAGGTCATTTGGTTACCCTAGCCACTCCAGAAGAATATTCAAAAAAATATAAAGATTGGAATATGAAGGATTTACCTATGATTCCAAAAAAGAAAAAATTAGTAATCATTCCAAAAACTAAGGGTCATTTTTATGGAGTAAAAAAACAATTAGAGCGTAAAGATGTCTCTGAAATTATTATTGCCACAGATGCAGGGCGTGAAGGTGAATTAGTTGCTCGATGGATTATAGAAATGGCAGGGGTAAGAAAACCTCTTCGTCGCCTTTGGATTTCATCGGTAACAAAAAAAGCTATTATAGAAGGATTTCAAACATTAAAACCAGGAAAGGACTATGAAAATCTATACCACTCTGCAGAAAGTCGTGCTATGGCTGATTGGCTTGTGGGCTTTAATGGTACGAGAGCTCTTACGGTGAAATATAATGCTTCTTTAAGCTGTGGAAGAGTTCAAACTCCAACCTTAGAAATGCTTTACCAAAGAGAACAAAAAATTGGAAGGTTTCGTCCTGAAAAATATTATTTAATAGATATTAAAACGAATCTTGGAACTTTCCAAGTAAAAGGTGGGAGAAACTTTAATGAAAAATCCCATAAAAAAAATCTAGAACTCTGTAAATCAGAAGAAATTATAATAACAGGAATAAATCGTAAAAAGAAGAAAATTTATCCCCAACCTCTTTATGATTTAACAGCATTACAAAGAGATGGAAACGAAAAATTTGGATTTTCAACAAAAGAAACACAAAATGCTATGCAAAACCTTTATGAAAGATTTAAAGTATTAACCTATCCTAGAACAGATTCTAGATATTTGACGAAAGACATCATCCCTACTTTGGGAGAAAGGCTGGATGCTATGGCTGTAGGGAAGTATGCTTCTATTATTCGGCCTATGAAAAAAGATAGTTTCAAAGGACTTAATCGTATTGTAAAAGATTCTGCTGTTACTGATCATCATGCTATTATCCCTACAGAAGAACCTGTTTTTCTTCAAGACTTTAATGATAAAGAAAGAAAGATTTATGATTTAGTTGCCAGTCGATTTTTAAGTCATTTTATGCCCCCAACAGAAATAGAAGAATTAAAACTGGAAGGAAGGATTGGAACCTTAGAAGTAGAATTAAAAACAAATCGAGTTTTAGAACCTGGATTTCAGATTTTATATGGAGAACAAAAGTCTACAAAAGACTTTCAAGTTCCAAAAACAGGGGAAACAATAAAAGTAATAGGTGTTCAAGAAAAAATTGAAATGACAACACCACCACCGTATTTTACAGAAGGAACTCTTTTAGGAGCAATGGAAAATCCTATATCTTATATTAAAAAAGATAGTCAAAAAACAAGAGAGTTATTAAAAGAAGGTGGAGGGATTGGGACAGTGGCCACTCGTTCTGATATCATTGAAAAACTGTACCAGTCTGATTACATGGAAAAAAGAGGTCAATACTTACATTTAACAGGAAAAGGACGTCAACTCTTAGATTTAGTTCCTAATGATTTACGAGCTCCAGATATGACTGCTAAATGGGAAGGAGAACTACGTGCCATTGAACGAGGAAAAGAAAGTCAAGATAAATTCTTAAAAAGGATTGAAGCTTTTACAAAAGAAGTAGTAGAAGAAATAAAGACAGATTCTAAAAAATATATACATCAAAATTTATCTGGAAAATCCTGTCCCGAATGTGGAAAACCCACTCTTTTAGTAAATCGAAAAGGGCGAGAAATGGAACTTTGTTCTGATCGGAACTGTAATTATCGAAAGACCATTTCCCAAGTGACAAATGCGCGCTGTCCACAATGTAAAAAGAAAATGACATTATTTGGTGAAGGGGAAGGTCGATTCTTCCGTTGTATTTGTGGCCATAGGGAAAGCTATGAAGTCTTTAATAAAAGAAGGGAACAAAGAAAAAATCAAATGTCAAAACATGAAGTTCGAAAGTATTTAAATAAACAAGAGGACAAAGGAGATATTAACACAAGTTTAGCAGATGCATTGAAAGGTTTAGATTTATGATACCTTTTTTTAGAAAAAAGAAAAATGAAAGTATATTTCAAGAAATGACTCAATGGAAGTCTAGTAAATACACATTGGAAAAGTACCCATTTCAAAATAATGATTTAAAAAAAGATTTAGGAGAACTGGAACTAGCTTATTTGAATGGAGAATACACACCTAGTAAGAAAGATGTTAATGACTTAGATACTTATATCCTTGGTTATTTTTCCCGAGAATTTGAAAGTCCAAAAAGGATAGATGAGTTTTTTAAAACCCATCAGGCTTTAGATGTTTACGACCATTTTTTACATTGGACATATATGGGAGAAGGAATGGAAGATCCTCCATTTAAAGGACTTTCCATTTATCTGATGCAACATAGTAAATATCCAGAAACTGTTAAATTTGGAATTTTATTGGCTCATTTTTATGACTTGATGGGAACACCAGGAGCTGTTAGCACCATAGAACTCTTAGGTAAATGGCCAGCATTTACCTACTATGGAATCGAAGTATTTAAGAACTTACCTATGGGACAAGGGTCAATCTTTCACATGAGTGAAGATACCTTTGGAAATGGAAAGAAATGTATGGCAAACTTTGTAGAAGAACGATTGAATCTAAGAGGTGGAAAATGATAGAACTTGGAAAAATACAAAACTTTACAGTAAAAGACAAGAGAAAAAATCAATGGGTTTTACGTAAAGAGAAGGAAGAAATTCTACTCCAACGAGGAGAAGGGAAAAATCTGAAAGAAGGACAAGAGGTAAGAGCATTTGTATATAATATAAATGATAAATGGGAAGCGACCTTGTCGAAACCATATTTAGAAGTGGGCGAGATTAAGGAATTACAAGTAGTTAGTAGAACGAAATTTGGTTCCTTTGTGGATATTGGGATTGGTAAAGATGTTTTATGTCCATTTGAAGAGCAAGTGGAGCGTTTACGAGAAGGTGGAAGATACCTATTTTATATGTATGAAGATCGTTCAAAACGATTGGCTGTTACCAATAAAATAAAAGAACACTTAAAAGGGAACTCTCCTTATAAAAAAGGGGATGAGGTAGAAGGAATTGTGTATCATCACAAAAAAGGATTAGGGTATTTTTTAGCTATTGATGGAAAATATGACGGATTAATACCAGAAAAGCATATTGATGGAATAATTGAACCTTTAGAAACTGTTCAAGGGCGAGTGATTAATATGTTACCAGATGGGAAATTAACAGTATCACTGAAAAAAGAAGCAAAGGTAAGACAAGAACATGATTCTGAGGGATTAGAAAGATTATTGGAGCAATACAAGGGAGTTCTTCCTGTAGGAGATAAATCTTCCCCAGAAGAAATAAGAAAACTCACAGGTCTGTCAAAAGGAGCTTTTAAACAAGCAGCGGGAAGATTATACAGAGAGAAAAAGGCGATACCATTTCCTGACAAACTTGTAAAAAAGGATTGAGAAATATGGATCCAAAAGAATACCAACCATTTACACCAGGAGAAGGAGAAGTTGTTGATTTTGGTATGGAAGGGGAAGGGATTGTCAAAGATTTAGGTTTTCCAGTATTTGTACCAGGAGCCCTTATTGGAGATAGGATATCCTATCGTCTTATACAAAGAAGGAAAAAAATATGGAGAGGAGAACTAAATCGTATCCTCAACCCTTCTCCCAATCGTATCCCTTCACCTTGTAAATATTTTCCAAAATGTGGAGGATGTCAATTACTAAATTATAAGTATTCTGGACAACTAAAGGCAAAGAGAAAAAAAGTAGAAGAAGTGTTACGAAGAATAGGAAAAGTTAACAATGTATTAGTGGAAAAAGTGATACCTTCGGAGGAGATTTTCCACTATCGGAACCATCTACAATGTAAGGTAGTAAATGGGAAGATAGGATTTTATGCATCTAATTCTAAAGAACATGTCCCCATTACTACCTGTAAAATTGCAGGAGAAAATACGAATGCATTAATAAAAAAGTTACAAGACCATAGAGAATTAAAAGACTTAACTCAAGTATCTTTTCGTGAAAATTCTTATGGAGAAGTGATGATAATCTATTCTACAAAAAAGAATCAAAAGATAAAAAACAATCTTTTAGCATCATTGATAGAACCTTATGTTACTAGTATTTATCAAGGGATGGAAGCTAAGGGAAAAGGTCATTTTGAAAAAAACTTTACTTTAATTTATAAGAAAAAAGAATTTCAAGAAGAATTACTTGGGAATCAGTATGTTATTTCTCCTGGTTCCTTTTTCCAAGTGAACAAAAAACAAGGAGAAAGATTATATCAACTTGCTATAGATGCTTTAAATCCTGATCTAAAGAAAGAATACCTTGATCTCTATTGTGGAATAGGGTCTATAACCATTCCTTTAGCTCAAAAATCGAAACATGTTGTAGGGATAGAATATATAGAAGAAGCTGTGGAAGCTGCTAGAGAAAATGGAAATATTAATAAAGTTACAAATCTATCCTTTGCTCATGGAAAGGTTGAAAGTTTACTAGAAGAAGTTTTAAAGGAAAAAAAGTATGAAGGGTGTATTTTAGATCCACCTAGAGGAGGATGTAATAAAAAAGTTCTAGAAGCACTTGTAGAAAATCCAATAAAAAGACTTGTTTATGTTTCATGTAATCCTTCTACATGGGCAAGGGATATACAAAGGTTAGTAGCTGGTGGATATGAACTAGAATATGTTCAACCTGTTGATATGTTTTGCCATAGTATGCATATAGAATTGGTTTCTCGACTTTCCCACTCTAATCATGGGAAAGGTCTGTAAGTTTTCATTGTTTTAGGTTATAATGATGATAGATGTTGTTTTTAAAATATTT
>JAUNVD010000003.1:0-28904 GCA_030537855.1 Tissierellia bacterium
GAAATGAAGGATACAGTAGATTTATACATTCAAGACTTTAGAGATTTAATGAAAGGAGAGACTTATGAAAAAAACAGCATTAACCATTGCAGGAAGTGACTGTAGCGGTGGAGCAGGTATCCAAGCAGATCTTAAGACGATGATGGCTAATGGTGTGTTTGCTATGTCTGTGATTACAGCTATTACTGCTCAAAATACAAAAGGGGTCATAGATATTTTAAATGTTTCTACTGAAATCGTAGAAAAACAAATGGATGCAGTTTTTACTGATATTTATCCTAACGGAATTAAAATTGGGATGGTATCTTCTATTCCAATTATTCAAAGTATTGGTAAAAAATTAAGAGAATATCAAGGAAAGAATATTGTTCTTGATCCTGTAATGGTAGCTACTAGTGGAGACAAACTAATTAGTGATGATGCCATTGAAGTTTTACAAAAAGAGTTATTTCCTCTATCTTCTTTGATTACACCTAATATTCCAGAAGGAAATATTTTGGCGAATATGGAAATTAAAGATACATTAGATATGGAAAAGGCAGCGAAAAAGATTTATGAATCATACCATGTACCTGTTTTATTAAAAGGTGGCCATTTCTCCAAAGGTGCCAATGATTATTTCTATGATGGAGCAGGTCATTGGATTACTGGAGAACGAATTGATAATCCAAATACTCATGGTACAGGTTGTACTCTTTCCAGTGCGATAGCTGCAAACCTTGGGAAAGGGAATGATTTGAAAACTTCAATTATTATCAGTAAGGAGTATTTAACAAAAGCCATTGGAGCAAAATTAGATTTAGGACAGGGGCGAGGACCTCTTGACCACGGGTTTATGTTTTAACGATTATAATTATAGAGGATAAAATCAATAGGAGAGGAGCGTCTTTTATTGTTACTAGTTGCGAGGGAGCCTGTGTTGCAGGTTGAGAGGGAGCCGTAAGCTCTGACCGTTCTTTATTAGGAGGAATTATGAATATAAGACAAAAAAATTTAAGGAAATTAATGGTAACCCCTTTGTTTTCAGCTTGTAGCTTTATACTTTGTACTTTTGTTGTATTTCCAAATATGGCCCCCTTTCAACATTTCGTCAATGTACTAGCTGGTGTCATTATTGGACCATGGTATGCTTTTGCTGCAGCACTGCTTACAGGACTACTTCGAATGATGACAGGGAGGAGTATTCTTTCTGTGATTGGAGCAATTTTTGGAGCTTTATTATCTGGGTATTTTTATAAATATACAAAAAAGATTTATATGGCCTTTCTTGGGGAAGTTATTGGGACTGGAATCATATCTGCTCTTGTTTCTTATCCTGTGATGCGATATGTTATAGGCCTACCCTTAGATAAGTTTTATTATTACATTCCTTTTTTCCTACCTTCTGCTGCAATGGGAGGAGCTTTAGGGATGGTATTACTTTATCGTTTTAAAAAAACTGGACAGTTAGCTTATTGGTTAGAAAAACTTAATTAAAGAATATTTTCTCCTTTAAAAAAATATTATGTTATAATATTTTTTTAAAGGAGGTTACTATGAAGATTAATTATGACTATTGCCCTTTTTGTGAAGGGAAGGAGTTTATAGAAGGAAAACAAAATGGACATGCTGTTGTAAGAGGAGAAAATATATTTTCATCACAAATTCTATATCATATTATTTGTAAAAATTGTGGTTCCGTTGTACATAGCTTTGTAAAAGAGCCTGAAAAGCTTTTAAAGAAAAAGAATCGTTAAAGCATGAAATCAATAATTGATAACATTTTATAACGAAATGGAGAATTGTGATTATGAAAATACTTGGTAAACTACTTTTATTTGTTCTAATATTATCTTTAATATTTGTAGTAGTTCTTGGAGGCTTTGGTTTTTTAAAATACAAAAGTACGATTTCAACCCTTTCCATTGAAGATGCTACTCATGAAATTCAAAGTCGCCCAGGGTTTGTTCATCTTAAAGATCTACCTCAAATTTATAAAGATGGGGTCGTTGCTGTGGAAGACCATAGATTTTATTCACATCCTGGATTTGATCCTATTGCAATGATACGAGCTATTAAAAATGATATTAAAGCAAGGTCTTTTGTAGAAGGTGGCTCTACTATTACTCAACAACTTGTGAAAAATATATATTTTAATCATGATAAATCTATAATGAGAAAAGTGGCAGAGTTATTGATTGCAATACAAATGGAAAGAAATTTTACGAAAGAGGAAATATTAGAGTTATATGTAAATTGTATCTATTTTGGTAGGGAATGTTATGGAATAGCTGATGCTTCTCGAGTATATTTTAATAAATACCCTTGGGAGTTAAATGATTATGAGGCAACTTTACTTGTTGGAATACCTAATGGACCGAAATATTATGACCCTAGCTTTAACCCAAAAGGTGCGGTAAAAAGACATCGTCGTGTTATCAATGACTTGATACGAAGAAATTATATTACAAAGGAAAAGGGAAAAGATATTCTAGGTGATGAATGGTCTGAAAGTAAAACAGGAATGGAATTATCCACTCCTGTTTTTTAATATTAAACTAGCAGTATAAGCTGCTCCAAATCCATTGTCAATATTTACTACGGTGGTACCAGGAGCACAAGAATTTAACATTGTAAGTAATGGAGCCAAGCCTTGAAAAGATGCTCCATAACCAACAGATGTAGGAACTCCAATTACTGGACAATCCACTAATCCCCCTACAACAGAAACTAAAGCACCTTCCATTCCTGCAACGCATATAATGACTTTTGCTCTTTCTAAATCTTCCTTATAGGCAAATAAGCGATGGATTCCTGCAACTCCAACATCATAAATTCGTTTCACATGATTTCCAAAATATTCAGCAATTATGGCAGCTTCTTCTGCCACATAAAGATCAGAGGTTCCTCCACATAAAACCAGGAGGGAATCTTTGTTTTTACTCTCTGGTTTTTCTCCAAGGATAAATAATTGTGGGGTTTCTTCGTATTTGCCATTGGGAAATTCCTTTTTTAATTCTTCCCCAACTGTAGGGGAAATTTTTGTTATTAAAATAGGAGAAATATTTTTTTGAACCATAGAGTGCATTATTTCTTTGATTTGAAATATTGTTTTGGAAGCTCCATAGATTACTTCTGGAAAGCCAGTTCTTATTTCCCTATGATTATCTACTTTTGCAAAGCCTATATCTTGAAAAGGTAGGTCTTTTAATACTTGATATCCTTCTTCTACGGAAATTTCCCCTTTTGCTGTTTTTTCTAGTATTTTTTTTACTTCTTCTTTTTTCATTATAGATTCTTCTTTCTATCAGCAGAATATCCAATATAGAAGATAATCATACAAGTTATTAAAAATCCTCCAATATATCCTGGACTGGATAATAAAGATCCGATAACCATTAATACCGCTGCTACAGTAGCAAGGATTGGGGAAATAAAACCACGGAAAGAATTTTGAATTTCACCAGTTTTGTAGAGGTCTAAGATTTTCCAATAGAGTAAAATATAGGAAGTATAGGAAAAAACAATGGAGATTTCACTAACATCTCTACCTCCTAATAATCCGTATTTTTGAGTAATGTAATGAAGTCCGTACCAAAAGATACAAATAAGAAGGTAAACGAAGGCAGACTTAATGGATATTTGTAATTTTGGATGTAATTCTCCTACTGATTTTGGTAAAATCATTCCTTTTTCCGCCATCGCTTGAGGCATTCGTATTCCACCCATAATAACTCCATTTACAACCCCAAGAACGGATATGATAACAATCATCATCATAAGGGCTCCCCCTTTTTCTCCTAATAACATGGTGGAAATATAGTCCACAGTATTGTCTCCCATAGAAAGGACAAAGGTTTCTCCCATCATTTTTACAATTCCTGTAAAATACAATACATAACATAAGAGAATAAAGATTGGTGCAAGAACTAAAGCTCGAGGCATATTCTTTTCCGGATTCTTTACTTCTGGGGCAATACTTGTTGCGATAATCCAACCATCATAGGAAAAGGCTATAGGTGCCAATCCTGTAAGCCATCCGAATCCAACATTAGTTGGCTCAATGATATCAACTCCTTCTGGAATTACAGGTTGGCTTCCTTTATATACTAGTCCTGCAATGGCAATAAAAAATAAAGGAACGAGTTTAATAAAGGTAGAAGCATTTTGGAAGTACCCTCCTACAATTCTTGATAAGGTATTAAGAAGTATAAAGCCTACCATGTAAGCAATACCTAGTACCATTTGCTGTTCTAAGGAAGGGTTTATATTTAAAAGCATAAAGGTATAAATTCCAGCAACCCAAGAAATAACAACGGTAATGGAAGGATAATATACAAAGGTTTGAAATAATCCAAACCCAGAACCCATGGAGTGGCCCCATGTGTAATTAAAATAGGATACAGCTCCTCCACTTCCACTATCCCTTAGTGCTAACTCTGATAAGGTCAAACTTCCAAAGATAATTCCCATAGCACCCATAATTAAAACTAAGATACCTAGTTTGAAATTTCCCCCTGTTGCCCTTAGAATATCATCAGATTTAAAGAAAATCCCTGATCCAATAACGATTCCAACAATCATTGTAATAGTTGTACTAAGGCCATAGGCCTGTCGAGATGATTCTATCGTTTTCATATGATTCCTCTTTTCTTTTATTTATATTGTTATTATAGATAAAAAAGGGGATAAATACAATGTGTATGTGAAAACTCATAGGACAGATGGAGAAAATATAGTATAATAAAAGTAACTATGGATATACAGAGGTATATTCTTACTATTAATTGTAAAAGGTGATAAATTGAATAAATATATAGATTGGTTGAATAAAGAAGGGTTTAGGGATTTTGAACAAAATATTCCTATGAAGGAGCTTACTAGTTTTCAATTAGGTGGGCCAGCAGATATTGTTTTGTATCCAAAAGGGGAAGAAGAAACGATTCATGGGATTTTGACTTGTAGAAAGTATAATATTCCCTACATGGTTATTGGAAAGGGAACGAATTTATTAATTTCTGATAGAGGTTTAGAAGGTGTGGTTATTGCCCTTCGTAAAGATTTTTCAAAAATTGAGGTAAATGGGAATGAGATATATGCACAAAGTGGAGCGTTGTTAAAAGATGTGGCAGAAAAAGCATGGGAGCATTCTTTAACAGGGATGGAAACTCTCCATGGTATCCCTGGGTCTGTTGGTGGAGCGATTACCATGAATGCTGGTGCCTATGGTGGTGAAACTAAGGATGTAGTCTCCTCTGTAAGAGCTTTGACACAAGATGGGAAAATAGTTGAGTATTCCAATCAGGAAATGGCTTTTCGCTATCGAAGAAGTCTTGTAGAAGATGAAGGTCTTATTATTTTAGGTGCAACCTATACTTTAAAGTCAGGGAATCAAGAGGAAATCCGAGAGGCAATGGATGATTTTTGGAATCGTCGTCTTTCGAAACAACCTTTAGATATGCCTAGTGCAGGTTCTACTTTTAAAAGGCCTACAGGATACTTTGCTGGAAAACTAATTGACGATTCTGGACTTCGCGGTCTTCGTCATGGTGGGGCTCAGGTAAGTGAAAAGCATTGTGGATTTGTGGTAAATAGAGATTCTGCAACGACGAAAGATGTAAGAGAACTTATTGAAATTATACAAAAAACAGTATACGATAAATTTGGTGTGAGTTTAGAGACGGAAATTAAAGTTATTGGTAGATAATCTTGATTTCAAAATGGAGGAAATATGGAAATTTTAGTGATCACCGGGTTTAGTGGAGCTGGAAAGAGTAAAGCATTAGATATTGCTGAAGATTTAGGTTATTTTTCTATGGATAATTTGCCACCTGCATTATTACCTAAGTTTGTTGAGCTTTCGATTGGGTCGAAAGATGTTAATCGTGTAGCGGTGGTTGTAGATTTAAGAAGTGGTGTGTTTTTTGATGACTTTTTTTCTTCTTTGGAAGAACTTACAGGACTGCAAGTTCCGTATAAGATATTATTTTTAGATGCAGAGGAAAATGTCATCGTTCAAAGATACAAGGAATTACGACGTCCTCATCCGCTAGGAGATAGTATTGTAGCTGGTTACCGTAAGGAAAGAGAAACGTTAGAAGAAGTTCGTGATCAAGCTCATTATGTGGTCAATACCTCTTTATTAACTCCAACAGAATTAAGGGATCGGTTAACTGAGATTTTAGAAGATGATGTTCCTCAAGATTTAATGATTTCAGTGGTAAGTTTTGGGTTTAAACATGGAATTTTAAAGGATGGAGATTTAATTTTTGATGTTCGATTTTTACCAAATCCTTTTTATATTCCTGAATTAAAAGAGACCAATGGTAATAATCCTAAAACGAAGGAATATGTTTTAAAATGGTTCCAAACAAAGGAATACTTACATCGGACAGTAGATCTTTTAGAATTTTTAATCCCTTATTATAAAGATGAAGGGAAAAAAATATTGGTTATTGGGATAGGTTGTACCGGTGGCTGTCATCGTTCTGTTGCCATTGCAAATGAATTAACAAGATTATTAAATGAAAAGGGGTTTTTAGCAAAAAGTCGTCATAGAGACTTATAATCCCTCTTAGTATTATGAGGGTGGTGTTTATAATGAGTAAAAAAATAGTTGTGCTTGGAGGAGGCACGGGAATCTCTAATTTACTTCGTGGATTAAAACGATATACAGAAGATCTTACTGCAATTGTAACGATGATGGATGATGGTGGTGGAAGTGGTATGATCCGCAAGGAGTTAGGCTTACTTCCTCCTGGTGATATTAGGTCATGTTTAGTAGCATTAGCCAATCAATCTCCTACAATGGATAAAGTCTTACAATATCGATTTACAGAAGGGGGATTGGAAGGTCAAAATTTTGGAAATCTTTTAATTGTAGTATTAAATAATATTTATGGTACCTTTGATCGGGCGATTAAAGAAGTTTCCAATGTATTAAATATCACAGGAAGAGTATTACCTGTAACTTTAGATAATGTTCATTTAGTGGCTAAATTTGCCAATGGTGATAAATGTATTGGTGAATCAAGGATACCTATAACCTCTCAAAGATTAAATACATCTATTGTTGGTATGGATATGTTTCCTGAAATACCTTATGCTTTTTCCGAATGTATTTCTGCCATTGAAGAAGCTGATATAATTATCATTGGTCCAGGTAGTTTGTATACCTCGATCATTCCTAATTTAATGGTTAAAGGAATTTCTGATGCAATTTCGAATTCTAAGGGTAAGGTACTTATGGTTTGTAATTGTATGACCCAACCTGGAGAAACCCAGGGATTTACAGTAACGAATCATATAGAAGCCATTGAACAACATAGTTATACTGGGATTATAGATTATTGTATGTGTAATACTTCTAAACCGGCGAAAGATCTTTTAAGTAGGTATGAAAAAGATAATGGGGCTAGTGAAGTATTATTAGAACCAAAGGAACAGAAGATCTTAGAACAAAAAGGAGTCCAATTTATACTAGGTGATTTCATCGAAGAGGATTCTAAGTATATTCGACATGATGCTATGAAAGTTTGTGAAAAAATATTTAGCCTGTTCAAGTAGTAAAATGGGTTTGCATGAGGTACTATTCTATAGTATAATATGGGTAACATTTTCTCAATTCCGACAAAGGGGTGAGTTTGTGAGTTTTTCGTCAAGGGTAAAAAATGAAGTTGCCCGGTGGAAAGTTAATGATTTTAGTCTAATCATTGCCGAGTTAGCGGGTTTTGTGAGGATGTGTGGAAGGATACAGATTCGATCAAATAATGAATTGTCTTTTTCCTTTTTTACAGAAAATGCAGCGATTGCACGGCGGATTTTCACTTTTATAAAAAATTATTATACGGAAAATGTCACAGTTTCTGTTAGTAAAAATACTACTTTAAAAAGAAATAATCTCTATCGAATTGAAATCCCTGAATCGTCCCCTGTGAAGGTGCTATTAGATGATGTTCGTTTTGTACGTGATGAAAACGTATTTATACCAGTTTATCCATTAGATAGGAGTTTGATTTCCAGTTTAGAAGAGAGAAAAGCCTATATTAGAGGATCTTTTTTAGGGTCAGGATCTATTAGTAATCCTGAAAAATCCTATCATTTAGAGTTTAATACAGAATATGAAGATCATGCTAAAGATTTGTCAGAAATCATTAATTCTTTTGGGTTACAATCAAAGGTTTCTTTTCGTAAAGAGAAATATATTGTTTATCTAAAGGAAGGGGAGCAGATTTCTGATATGTTATCTTTAATAGGTTCTTATCAAGGTGTATTAAAATTTGAAGATATTCGTATTTTTAAAGATATGAGAAATCATGTAAACCGCCAAGTAAACTGTGAAACTGCAAATTTATCAAAAACGGTAAATGCATCTATGCGCCAAGCAGCTAATATAAAATTCATTGAAGAGTATATGGGCTTAGAGGAATTACCTACCTCTCTTTATGAGGTAGCAATTCTAAGGTTGGAACATCCAGATGCTAGTTTAAAGGAGATAGGTGAACTGTTGGATCCACCATTGGGAAAAAGTGGCATCAATCATAGATTAAAGAAAATCGAAGAAATAGCAATACAATTGAGAGGTGAGTGAATATGAAACAAGACACAATAGTACTTAAAAACGAAGAAGGGCTACATGCTCGTGCAGCTGCTACTTTTGTCCGTGCTGCCAATCGTTTCACAGCAGATATAACATTAACGGCTCACGGCGACAAGGTTAATGGGAAAAGTATTATAGGTATTATGTCATTAGGTGCCTTTTCTGGAGAAGAAGTTACGATTTGTGCAGAGGGCGCCGATGAAGAAGAAGCTGTAAATACATTAATAAACTTAATCAAAGAAGATTTTAAAGAAGATTAAGAGAACAAGAGTTTTAATGGCGGGACTGTTAAAGCTCTTTTTCTTTCTATAAAGGGGGGAATTCATGGAAAGGAATTTTGTTCATTTACATGTGCATAGTGAATATAGTTTACTGGATGGATCCTGTAGAATTACTTCCCTACCTAAACTTGCAAAGGAACTGGGAATGAATGCCCTTGCATTAACAGACCATGGGAATATGTATGGGATTATTCAATTTTATAAAGAATGTGTGAAACAAGGGATAAAGCCTATTTTAGGTTGCGAAATATATGTGGTCAATGGAGATTTAAAAGACCGAGATCCTTCCCAAAAGAGAAATCATTTAATATTACTAGCAGAGAATAATGATGGTTTTGAAAATCTTATGAAAATTGTTAGTGAAGGATTTGTTCATGGATTTTATTATAAACCTAGGGTGGATAAAAAAACCTTGAAAAAATATCATCATGGTATTATTGCTACATCTGCTTGCCTTGGTGGGGAAGTGCAAAGAAGACTGTTAGAAGGAAATTTCCAAGAGGCTAGGGAAGTTGCTAAGGAATATGAAGATATTTTTGGAAAAGGTAATTTCTTTTTAGAATTACAAAATCATGGGATCAAAGAACAATTAGAAGTAAATTTAGAATTACGTAGATTGTCAATAGATTTAAATATTCCACTGATTGCTAGTAATGATGTACATTATCTGGAAAAGGAAGATGCAAAGGCACATGATGCTTTACTTTGTATCCAAACAGGAACCACCATTGCTGAAGAAAATAGGATGAAATTTCCCACCAATGAATTTTATTTAAAAAGTCCAGGGGAAATGGCAGCTCTTTTTCCACAAGATGAAGAAGCCCTAGAAAACACAGTAAAAATTGGGGAACGTTGTAATGTGAATATTGAGTTTCATCAAATGCATTTACCTCATTTTCAAGTACCAGTTGGGTATACCAATGAAGAATATTTACGAAAATTAGCAACAGAAGGTTTAGAAAAAAGATATGAGAAAATTACCGATGAGATTAAAGAAAGGTTTGAATATGAATTAAAGACCATTTTTGATATGGGGTATACAGACTATTTTTTAATTGTTTGGGATTTTATTCGTTTTGCTAAAGAATCTGGGATTATGGTTGGACCAGGGAGAGGTTCAGCAGCAGGTTCTATTGTGTCCTATGCTTTAGATATTATAGATGTAGATCCTAAAAAATTTGACTTACTATTTGAACGGTTTTTAAACCCGGAAAGAATTTCCATGCCTGATATTGATATTGACTTTTGCTATGAAAGAAGAGAGGAAGTTATTGATTATGTTAATGAAAAGTATGGGACAGACCATGTAGCCCAAATTGTTACTTTTGGTACTTTAGGGGCAAGGGCTGCTATACGTGATGTTGGTAGGGTTATGGACATTCCTCTTTGGAAAGTGGATAATATTGCAAAAATGGTTCCTGAGGAATTAAATGTAACCTTAGATCGAGCTTTGGAACTTAGTCCTAATTTAAATAAAGCAATAGCAGAGGATGTAGAAGTTAAAGAACTTATTTCTTTAGCAAAAAAGGTGGAAGGACTTCCTAGACATACTTCTACCCATGCAGCAGGAGTTGTAATTACTAAGGAGCCTGTGACTAATTATGTTCCTTTAACAAGAAATAAAGATGTTCTTACTACTCAGTTTAATATGATTGAGTTAGAAGAATTAGGGCTACTGAAAATGGATTTTTTAGGGCTTCGTACTTTAACGGTTATTCGAGATGCCGTAGATATGATTGAAAAAAACCATGGGATCAAAGTAACATTTGAAACTATGACTTTAGATGATCCGAAAGTGTTAAAGCTCTTTGAAAAAGGGGAGACTCAAGGGGTTTTCCAATTTGAAAGTTCAGGGATGCGAGCCTTTTTAAAAGAATTAAAACCGAATCAGTTTGAAGATTTAGTGGCGGCAAATTCCATGTTCCGTCCTGGTCCTATGGATCAAATTCCTAAGTTTATTGAGTCAAAACATGATCCTTCTAAAATTACCTATCCCCATCCTAAGTTAAAGGATATTTTAAATGTAACTTATGGATGTATTGTATATCAAGAACAAGTTATGGAAATTGTTCAAAAGATTGGTGGATATTCTTTAGGACGGGCTGATTTAGTTCGTCGTGCGATGAGTAAGAAAAAAATGGATGTTATGGAGGAAGAAAGACAGAATTTTATTTATGGACAATTAGATGATAATGGAGATATCTTAGTTTCTGGGGCGATCCGTCATGGAGTCGATGAAAAGTCAGCTAATGAGATTTATGATTTAATGATTGATTTTGCAAAATATGCTTTTAATAAATCCCATTCTGTTGCTTATTCTGTGGTGGCTTATCGTACGGCATGGTTAAAGGCCTATTATCCTGCAGAGTTTTTAGCTGCTGTGATTTCTTCATATATGGGAAATACAATAAAGGTATCTTTAAATATTTTAGAAGGAAAAAGATTGGGTATTGATATTTTACGTCCTGATGTAAATACATCTTATGGTAAGTTTACTGTGGAAGATGGACATTTACGTTTTGGCTTACAAGCAATAAAAAATGTAGGGACTTCTTTGATTGAAGCCATAGTCAAAGCTAGAAATAAAGGTGGAGATTTTCAAAACTTCAGTGATTTTGTAAAACGAGTCACTAAAGAAGATGATGTTATGAATAAAAGGGCTATTGAAAGTTTGATTAAAGCGGGAGCTTTTGATTCCTTAGGGGGAAATCGAGCTCAGTACATGGCAATCTTTGAAAAGACCATTCAATCTTTATCTGGGGAAATAAAACGAAATATTTCAGGGCAAGTATCTTTATTTGATAGGGGTAGTAATGTAAGTGAAGATATTTTACCTCCTTTAAAGGAGTTTCCAAAAAAGACGATATTGGAAATGGAAAAAGATGTACTAGGTATTTATATTTCTGGTCATCCTTTAGAACCTTATGTAAATATTATTAAAAAAACTTGTAACTGGGATACTGCAAGGATGTATGAATATTTTGAAGAACATCCCCTTGGTGAATTTGATGTGACTATGGGAGGAATATTAGAGTCTACAAAGACTATGGTGACAAAAAATAATAAGATGATGGCTTTTGGAACTTTAGAAGATTTAACGGGGACAGTGGAGTGTATCTTTTTTCCTCAAACTTATATGGCTTTTTCGACGATGATTAAAGAAGATACTCCTGTTATAATAAAAGGACGTATCCAAGGTTCTGAAGTGGAAGATCCTAAGTTAATTGTAAGATCTGTGGAAAAGATGAAAGAAGGGATGAATCAAACCCTTTATTTACAAATAGATACTATAAAAAATTCTTTCTTAATTCAATCAGTAGAAGAGGTCTTGGCTAAATATTCTGGAGATATGCCAGTGGTTTTATTTGATCAATCAGATCGAAAAGCTTATGGACTACACCAAAATTTTTGGGTAAATGAGGATTTTAAAGAAGAGATTGAAAAGGAACTCTCTACATTGATTAATGTGGAAAGGGATTTTATTATAAAATCGAGGTGAATTATGAAAAAAATTGCAGTACTTACCAGTGGAGGGGATTCTCCTGGAATGAACGCAGCGATTCGTTCTATTGTACGTACAGGAATTTTTGAAGATATGATTATTTATGGTGTTCAAGGTGGATACCAAGGGCTTATCAATGGAGATTTAATGGAATTAAATATTGCTTCGGTGGCAGATATTATTCAAAGAGGGGGTACAATTTTAGGCACCTCTCGTTCTGATGAATTTGAAACAGAAGAAGGTCTGAAAAAAGCGATGAATATTCTTTCTGTTTATGGAATAGAAGGACTTATTGTTCTAGGAGGTGATGGAAGTTTTCGTGGAGCCCTTGAGCTTTCTAGATTAGGGATGACTGTTATTGGTATTCCCTGTACAATAGATAATGATTTAGGATATACAGATTATACCATTGGGTTTTTCACAGCTGTTTCTACTGTCACTGATGCGATTAATAAGATAAGAGATACATCTTCTTCCCATGGTAGAGCTAATGTGGTTGAGGTAATGGGAAGAAGCTGTGGAGATATTGCTCTTTATGCTGGGATAGCTGGAGGGGCAGAATCCATTGTGGTACCAGAAAAAACTTTTACAAATGAACAAGTGGCAAAAAAGACGTTAGAAGGAAAAAAGCGGGGAAAAAGGCATCATATTATTGTAGTGGCAGAAGGTGTAGGGAAGCCTTATGAAATTGCAAAAGATGTTACGGATATTACTGGCATTGACACTCGTGTAACTATTTTAGGATATATCCAAAGAGGTGGGGCTCCAAATGTTACTGATAGGATTATGGCAACTGCTATGGGGCATGAAGCTGTAATGTTACTATGTCAGAATGTAGGTAATTGTGCCATGGGTGTTAAAAACAATGAGGTATTTTCAATGGATTTAGAAAAGGCCTTGGAAGTTCCAAAGTCTTTTAATGAAGATTTATATGAAGTGTTAAAAGTTGTTTCGATTTAGGAGTATAGTATGAAAAAAACAAAAATAGTAGCGACCATTGGTCCAGCATCTTGGGATAAGGAAATTCTTAAGCAACTTTTTTACGAAGGAGTAAATGTTTGTCGTCTTAATTTTTCTCATGGAACTCAAGAAGAGCATAAAAAACATATAGAAATCATAAAAGAAGTTCGGGAAGATCTAAATTTACCTATTGGAATAATGATTGATACAAAGGGACCAGAGATTCGACTAGGAACTTTTGAACATGGACTGGAAGTTACTTTAAAACCAGGGGATATATTTACTTTCACAACAGAGGAGATTATAGGGACAAAAGAAATAGTAAGTGTTTCCTATTCCTATCTTCCATATGATGTAAAGGCTGGAGATAGAATTTTAGTAGATGATGGACTTGTTGAATTGGAAGTTATAGAAATCAATGGAAATGAAATTAAATGTGAAGCAAAAAATGAGGGAGTTTTAAAAGATCATAAGGGGATGAATGTTCCTGGAATAAAAACAAGACTACCTTCTTTAACAGATAAAGATAAAGAGGATATTTTATTTGGAGTAAGGGAAGATGTGGATTTTATTGCAGCTTCTTTTATTCGAAAAAAAGAAGATATTTTAAAGATACGGAAAATCTTAGAAGATGCCGGAAATTTTGATATTCAAATCATTGCAAAAATTGAAAATCAAGAAGGTGTCGAAAATATGGATGAAATTATAGCTGTAGCAGATGGTATTATGGTAGCTAGAGGGGATTTAGGTGTGGAAATTGAAACAGAAGCTATCCCCTTAGTACAAAAGGAATTAATACGAAAGTCTGTGGAACATGCTAAGCCTGTTATTACTGCAACTCAAATGTTGGATTCGATGATGCGTAATCCAAGACCTACTCGTGCTGAAGTGACAGATGTTGCCAATGCAATCTTTGATGGTACTTCTGCTATTATGCTTTCAGGTGAAACTGCATCAGGAAAATATCCAGTGGAAGCAGTTCGTACGATGAAACAAATTGCTTTAAAAACAGAATCAGCCCTATCTTATGAAGAATTATTGGAAAAAAGAAGCCAAGAAATTTCAAATACCACAACAAATTCCATTGGAAAAAGCACATGTTTTATTGCCAAAGAATTAGATGCAAAAGCAATTATTACTGCAACTTCTTCTGGGTATACTTCACGGGCTATTTCTAAGTTTAAACCGAAAGCACCGATTATAGCAGCAACCACTTCTCAAAAAGTTTTAAGACAGTTAAGTTTAGATTGGGGGGTTTATGGTATACTAGCTCCTTATAGCGCTACCACAGATTCTGTAATCTCTGTTTCCATTGAAGAAGCAAAGAAGGAAGGCTTTATTAAAGAAGGAGATTTAGTTGTTCTCACAGCTGGACTTCCTGTTGGTCTTTCTGGAACTACTAATTTAATCAAAGTTCATACTATTGCTAAAACAATTGGAAAAGGAATGGGTATTGGAGATAAGTCTGCAGTAGGTCGTGCTTGTGTAGTAAGAAATTCTGAGGAGCTTGTGGAAAAATTCCATGATGGAGATATCCTAGTGATTTACAATACAAGCCAAGGAATGATTCCTTATGTGGAAAGAGCTTCAGGGATTATTTCTGTAGAAGGTGGACTGACTTCTTCTGCAGCTATTGTTGGATTGAATATGGAAAAACCTACCATTGTTGGTGTAGACAAAGCTTTGGATTTGATTCCCCATGGAGAAATGATTACCATGGATAGTTCCACTGGACAAATTTATTCTGGTCAAGTTGATGTAAAATAAAAATAAGTATGGAAGAAGAAGGAGAGAATTCTTTTTTCTTCTTCTTTTTTTATGTTATAATACATCTGTTAGTAGTATTGGTTAGAGTAGATGTTTTGCGTAAAGTGTTTGGAGATGGGGTGTTGCTCCAAAACGAAGGAAACCCGCGATAAAACATTGCATCCGCTGATCACACTTTTGTAAAGAACAAAATCTAAGAGGTAGTCCGAAGACATGATGTACTTCATTAAAATCTCTAGTGTGAAATAGCGAAGGAGGTTTTATGAATAAGTACAAAAATAATAGAACGAAGACTTTAGTGTTAGCAGCAATTCTTATTTCTCTACAAGTAGTTTTAACGAGGATTATTGCCATTGAATTTACCCAATATTTTCGTTTAGGAGGAGCATTTTTTGCCCTTTCTTTAAATGGAGCCTTACTTGGTCCAGTTACTGCAGGATTAAGCTCTATGGTAGCAGATATTATCGGGTACCTATTAAAACCTACAGGACCTTATTTTCCTGGATTTACGATTACTGCTGGAATTTCTGGACTACTTTATGGTATCTTTTTGTATAAAAAAGAACTTACATGGAAAAATATTGCAAAAGCTACAGGAGCGGTTACGCTAAATAATTATTTTATTAATAGTATATGGTTAACTATCCTCTTTGGGATTCCATATTTCACACAACTAAAAGTACGTTTACTTGGAGAAATTGCTGTGTTTATTGTAAAGACCATTATTTTAACCATTGTTTTACCAAAAATAATGGAAGCTTTGAAAAAAATGTAGAGGAGGTGGAGACATCGACCGCATTGATGAAGTAGAAGAGTTATTAGAAGAAATAGCAGAAAATATTCCAAAAGAATTTTACCATAAGTTAAATGGGGGAATCATATTATCAGAAGATACCGTGGTTCATCCTGAAGCTGTGGCAAATGATTTATATATTTTAGGACAATATCAAAGAGGTCCATGGGGCTCTACCATTGTAATCTACTATGGTTCCTTTATGCGACTATATTCCTATTTGTCAAGGGAAGCATTAAAAGAGAAATTAGAAGATACCTTATTACATGAATTTACCCATCACTTAGAATTTCTAGCCAGTGAAAGAGGACTGGAAGAAAAAGATGAAATACAAATGGCAGAATATCGTCGCCAAAAAAAGAAAGGATTTGAGAAGTAAGATGAATAAAATTTTAGGCAACTTTTTTAAGGGGATCGGTATTATTATCGATTACTTTTTAGCAGGAGTCATCTTAGTGGTAGCAACTTTAGTCAACATCTTTTCTTCTATTAAAGATGCATTGATTGTCATCTTCAGTTTAGGAGGTTGTTTGATATTTTTCTTCTTTTGGATTCCTTGGCTTTTTTCACCAAAAGTTATGGCGACCTTATTGGTTATTCTTATATTTCCTTTCCTTGGAACGATTACTGTGAGTTATTTAAAATATATTCAATATATGTCTACAGAATATTTTTATGATAAAGCAGATTATTATTTACTAGGAAAAGAAGTCTCCTACGATAGTATGGGAGATTATGGCAGAAGATACCAAAGGATTCGAGAACAAGAAAGAATTCGTCAAGAAGAAGCTAGAAGAAGAGCTCAAGAAGAAGCTTATCGACAACAGTGGGAAGAGTTTGCAAAAAACTTTGGGGAAAGCTTTACTTGGAATTTTGAAGAAGGATGGCAAAGAAACTATCAACAAGGTCAAAGGGGACAAAGTTCTTCTTATGGACCAGGAGCTACTGGTAGTGGGTTTAAAGAAAGATATGAAGCAGCTTGTGGAGAATTAGGAGTTAGTCCAACATCTGACAAGTATGAAATCAAATTGGCATTTCGAAAAATGGCAAAAAAATATCATCCTGACATTAACAAGGATCCTGGCGCCACAGAAAAATTTCAAAAAATTAACGATGCTTATGAATTTTTAAGTGATGAAAATATTGAACGTTATAAAAGGACCTATCATTAAAGGTCCTTTCTTTCTGAGTAGATTGGTTATAAATGGAGGTAGTAGATGAAAGTTGCATTTTTGGACCGTGATGGAACCTTAAACAAAGATTATCCTGATGATAGGTGGGCAGAAATTAAAGAACCGGAAATCCTACCTGGAACTATAGAGGGACTAAAGTATTTAAAAAAGAAGGGATTTGTTTTTATTATTATCACCAATCAATATACTATTGGAGAAGGAGTTATCACCAAAGAATCCTACTTAGCTTTTCATGAAAAGCTACTTAAAAAATTAAAAGAAAATAATATTGAAATCCTAGATGCTTTTTATTGCCCCCATAGTAGAAGTACACCATGTACTTGTCACAAACCAGGACCAGGTTTGGTCTTACAAGCGATTAATAAATATAATATTAATTTAAACGAATCTATTTTTATTGGAGATTCTATTGCAGATTTATCTTTAGCAAAAAAACTAGAGATTCCTTTTTTTGGAATCCATCTACCTTGTGAGTATCCTATAGAAACATTAGAAGATATACAAAAATATATAAAATAATTTGAGAAAATCAAAGATTAGACATTGTAGAGGAATATTTTCCTCTATTTTTTTATCATAAAATAGATTGGTGAGAATCTTTAATAACTATGGTTTGTACGTTTTTTCTTTTATAAAAATAGGTTCGGATATTTTAATGAAATCATTTCATAAGAAAAACCTCTAAAGTTTTAACATTGGACTTTAGAGGTTAAAATATTTATTCCTTTGACTTTTTATAAAGACTTTCCACCTTTTTAAACATAGTATCTTTTTCTTCTTGAGAAATATCAGGGTTTTCAAAATAGAATTTTAGTTGAGAAGAAAGACTTGTTCGTTCACCTTTTTTACCATTGGGAGAAGTGATATCGTCAAAAAGTAAGTAATCTACAGAAATTTGGAATAACTGAGACAAAGCAATATAGACCTTACTTTGTTGGGGAAAAGCTCTTGCTCCTTCATAATTTTGGTAGGTACGAGTTGTAACATTAATTTCTTTTGCCACCTCTTCTTGAGTTAATCCCTTTTTGTTCCGCCAATATTTTAATTTTTCAGAAAATTCCATAACGCCTCCTAACGAAAATATATTCGCAAATAGATTGACAACGAACATAATTTCGTATATAGTAATAATACGAAATATATTTCACTATTATTTTATGGAACAAAGGGCCCTTTGTCAAGAGAGGTCTTTTTATGGAACGAGTAATTTTACATTGTGACATTAATAGTTGCTATGCTTCGATTGAAGCAAGGAGAAATCCTGAATTAAAAAGGGTTCCCATGGCTGTAGGTGGACATGTAGAAGATCGACATGGAATTATCTTGGCAAAGAATCAAATTGCAAAAAAGTATGGGGTTAAAACAGGAGAGCCTATATGGCAGGCAGATATGAAGTGTCCTGGACTAGTTATTATTCCTCCAGATTACGATGAATATGTTCGAGTGTCGAAAAAAATTCAAAAAATGTATACCAAGTATACAGATCAAGTGGAACCTTTTGGTATGGATGAATGTTGGTTAGATTGTACAAAGTCACGACTTTTATTTGGAACTGGACGGGAAATTGGGGAGAACATACGAAAAGAAGTATGGGAAAATATGGGCCTTACCATATCTGTTGGGGTGAGTTATAATAAAATATTTGCAAAATTAGGATCAGATATGAGAAAACCAGATGCTTTAACAGAAATTAGAAAAGAAGACTATAATACTTTAGTTGCTCCTCTTCCTGTAAGAAATTTATTGGGAGTTGGCAGGGCGACAGAAAGGAAGTTAAAAAAGATTGGAATTTATACCATTGGGGAATTAGGAAAAGCTCCTTTAGACTTGTTATTAGAACGCTTTGGAAAATGGGGAAGACTTCTTCATCTGTATGCAACAGGTAAAGAACAATCTCCAGTATCTATTTATGGGACCAAACCACCAGTAAAAAGTGTAGGTCATGGCATTACCATGGTAAAAGATGCTCTCACATCAGAAGAGGTAAATATGGTTATGAAAGAATTATCCATTGCTGTTGGACATCGTATGAGAAATGTTGGAGTTCTTGCAGGAGGGGTGCAAATTTCTATCCGAGATGGTGGTTCCTTACATTCTAAAGAATATCAAGAAATGATAAGTCCAACCCAAAGTGGAAATTTATTAGGACAAGCTGCTTATCAATTATTCCAAAGGGTTCATAATTGGGAACTTCATCCAAGGATTCGGTCCATTACTGTAAGAGCCATTTATTTACATAGAGATTCTGCACCTGTTCAACCTAATTTTTTAAAGAAAAGTGAATTAGCTGGGAAGTTGGAGATCGTTGATCAAGTACTTTATAATATACGTGATCGATATGGAGAAGACTCTATTACTATGGGACATACTTTAAATAATGGTTTCTTTCCATCCCAAAAAGGTCATAATATTATTATGCCAACAGGTATGATATATGAATAAAACTACCTCGAAAAGAGGTAGTTTTATAATTTTCGTAACACTTTTAAATTAGAGTCTAATACTTTTTCTATCACTTCATTCGTATGGGCATTCGATAGGAAAATAGCTTCAAACTGTGCTGGGGCAAAAAGGAAGCCCTCTTCTAACATACCTTTAAAGTATTTAGCATACATTTCAGTGTCAGCAGCTTTTACATCTTCATAGGATTTAATTTCTTCAAACTCACCAAAGAAGAGGCTAAGCATCGACTTATAACGATTGACCTTACCAGGAATACCAGTAAGTTTTAAATTTTCTATAAACCCTTTTTCCAAAGTCATAGCCATTTCTTCTAAATGGGTATAAATCTCTTGATGCTTTTCTAAGGTTAAAAGAACATCACGACCCATTTTCATAGCCAATGGATTACCACTTAGAGTTCCTGCTTGATATACTCCTCCTAGGGGACTTAAATATTCCATAATCTCTCTTTTTCCTGCAAAAGCCCCAACAGGAAGTCCTCCTCCAATAATTTTTCCAAAACAAAAGAGATCAGGGGTAATTCCAAAGTCTTTTGACACAGACCCAAAGGTGGTTCGAAATCCTGTGATGACCTCATCAAAGATAAGTAAAATTCCATGTTCTTCCGTTACTTTACGTAATTCTTTCATAAACTTATCGGTAGGAACCACTACCCCCATATTCCCTGCAATAGGTTCTAGAATAACACAAGCAATATCTGAACCATATTTTTCGATTTGTGCTTTAACATCTTCAATATTATTGTATTCACAAACGATGGTATGACGTATCGTATCTTCTGGAACACCTAAAGAGGTGGGAGCATTGTAGGTAAGAGTCCCACTTCCTGATTTTACTAAAAGAGAGTCAGAATGACCATGGTAACAACCTTCGAATTTTATGATTTTATTTCTGCCAGTATATCCTCTTGCTAAACGAATAGCAGACATGGTAGCTTCTGTACCAGAATTCACCATTCTTACCATATCTGTATGGGTAGTTCTTGTGAAAAGCTCCGCCATTTCCACTTCTATTTCTGTAGGTAAGCCAAAGGTAATACCTTCTTCCAAATATCTTTTTGCCTTTTCCATTAAATCTTCTTGACCATGTCCTAGAATCATAGGTCCCCAAGAAGTTATAAAATCAATATATTCTTTTCCTGTTGTGTCTTTTAAAACAATACCTTTTGCCTCTTGGAAAAAGGGAGGCTCCATATGAACGGAACCAAAGGCTCGAACAGGAGAATTCACTCCTCCAGGAATCACCTTTTTAGCTCTATCGTATAAACTCAATATTTTCCCTCCTTTAACCACTTTGCAATTTCTTTTGCATGGTAGGTAATAATAATTTTAGCTCCCGCTCTTTTTATAGCAATCATCGTTTCATAAATAGCAGACTCATCTAAAAGTCCTTGTGATACTGCATGTTTCAACATAGCGTATTCTCCGCTTACATGGTAGGCTACAATTTTTGTGTTAAAGTGATTTTTAATTTCTTTTATAATATCTAAATAGGGAGTTGCAGGTTTTACCATAATAAAATCAGCATCCTCCTCTAAATCTAAAGCTACTTCTTGTAAAGCTTCTCGACCATTATGGTAATCCATTTGGTATGATTTTCGATCTCCAAAGGAAGGAGTGGTTTTAGCAGTATCTCGGAAAGGACCATAAAAGGAACTGGCAAACTTTGCACTATAGGCCATAATGGGAATATGTTTAAATCCATGATCATCTAATTCTTTACGAATTCGTTTTACTCGAAAATCCATCATATCTGAAGGTGCAATAATATCAGCACCAGCTTTTGCATGGGAAAGAGCAATTTTTGCTAGATACTCTATCGTTGTATCATTTTCCACATTCCCTAAGTCATCTAAAATACCACAATGACCATGATCAGTATATTCACACATACAAACATCTGTAATGATTAAAAGCTCTGAATCGATTTCTTTTATTTTCCGAATTCCCTTTTGGATAATACCATCTTCTGCATAGGCTTGAGAGCCATGGTTATCTTTTTTATCAGGAATTCCAAATAGTATAATAGCAGGAATCCCTAAGCCCTTGATTTCTTTTATTTCATCTTCTAATTGGTCTAAGGATAAATTATAAACATCTGGTAAAGAAGGAGATTCTTCCTTGATATTTTCCCCTTCTGTTAAAAATAGAGGATAAACTAAATCTGTAACAGAAAGGGTAGTTTCTTCCACCATTTTTCTCATCATTGGATGATTTCTTATTCTTCGCATTCGCATTGGACATCCTCCTTAATACATTCCACCATAGATTTAATGGTTGCTTTTGCTGCTTCTTTATAAACTAAAATATCTTCAGATTCTAAAGTATCTGTGGTAATAGGTCCTATGGAAATCACTTTTCCTTGATTTAAAATTTTCTTTCCATATATTTCAATAAAATTTTTTACCGTTGTGGAGGACATAAATAAAATATAGTCTACTTCATCAGGTAATTCTGTTATTTGTTCTGGCATAACAGAAGCATAAATTGGTAATGCATGTATCTTTCCTAAAGACTCATATTCGTTTAATAAAGTTTCTCTTGTGGTTTTAGAATGGGGAAGAAGAATTTTTCTATCTTTCATTCCATCTTTTCGAATGGCATCAATTAATTCTTCACCAACATAACGATCAGGGATAATATCAGGGTGGATTCCATACTCCTTTAAAAGTTTGGCTGTAGAATCTCCAATAACACAACATTTGATTCCAGCTAAATCCCTTAAATCTCGGACTTTTAAAAATTCATCGAAAAAGAATCGTATCCCATTTACTGAATGGAAGACAATATGGGTATAATCCCAATGAGCAATGGCTTCTTTTAAACCTTCTTCATTAATTTTTTGAATCTCAATGGTGGGAGCTTGTAAAACTTCAGCACCTAAAGCCTCTAAAGACTTCACCATTTTAGACGCCTGTGACCTTGCCCTTGTTACGACTATTCTTTTTCCGAAGAGAGGAAGTTTTTCATAAAAATTTAATTCTCCACGGAAAGAAACCCCGTCACCTATGACAATAAGAGAAGGAGAACCAAATTCTTTATCTTTAATTTCTTCTGCAATTCTACCTACTGTAGATACAAAAGTTTTTTGATTAGGATAGCCACCATTCATAATTACAGCAGCAGGTTTTCCTGAATCCATGCCTCCTTCTATAAGTTCTTTTGTAATTTTAGGAAGGTTTTTTAAACCCATATAAAATACTAGATTACCTTCTAGTTTTCCATATTCTTGGAAAGTACCAATGACCCCTTTTTTACGATGCCCTGTAATAAAAGAAACAGAAGTACAGATATCACGATGAGTGGCAGGGATTCCTGCATACATAAGAGAGACAATACCTGATGTTACTCCAGGAATAACTTCAAAGTCTACACCATGTTCTACACAATAGAGAGCTTCTTCTCCACCACGTCCAAAAACATAGGGATCTCCACCTTTTAGTCGAACGACAATTTTATTTTCTTTGGCTTTTTCTACCATAAGAGTGTTAATCTCGTCCTGTGTTAAGTAGTGATCCCCAGCAGCTTTTCCTGCATAATATAATTCTTTTTTGCCTTTATAAGGTGCTATCAAATCTTCATTTAATAAACGATCAAAAATTATAACATCAGCATCCTCTAAGGCTTCTTTTCCTCGAATAGTGATTAGATCTGAGGGGCCAATACCTGCTCCAACTATTTTGACTTTACCTTTATTCATTCACAGCCTCCTTTAAGGCTTTTGCTAGAGATTTTGCTAAAGAAACTCGATTTTCCACAAGACCTTCCACTTCATCTCGTATAAATATATTTCGTGTAGCATCTCCAAAACAAGCTTTTATCTTGATTTTGTCATTATCAATCATGGCATAGACTCCCATAGGACTATGGCAACCTGCGTTTAATTCTTTTTGGAAGGCTCTTTCCGCCTCGTAACGTAAGGTCGTTTCTTTATCGGCGATAGGCTCTAAAAGTTCCTTAAGAGTTTCGTCATCTTCTCGTATTTGAAGTGCTAGAATTCCTTGACAAGGTGCTGGAATCATTTCCTCAATAGAAAAAGTATAGTCAATCTCCTGAGTGTATCCAGCACGAAGGATTCCTGCTTTGGCTAAGATAATCCCGTCTAAATCTTCGGTTTTAATTTTTTTCATTCTAGTTTCAATATTTCCTCGAATAGGAACTGTTTGAAGTTCTGGTAATAGATGTTTTAATTGCATTTCTCGACGAAGTGAGCCAGTGCCTATTAAAGCATGTTCCAATTTACTTAAGTTCGTAAGGGGACCATGACCGATAAAAACATCTCTAGGGTCTTCACCTTTTGGAGGGTTCACAAATTTTAAACCCGGAGTAATTTCTCCGGGCATATCTTTCATAGAATGGACGGCAAGATCTATTGTACCGTTGAGAAGAGATGACTCAATTTCTTTTACAAAAATACCCTTATCTCCAATTTTATGAATTGGCTTATTTAAAATTTTATCACCCTTCGTTTTTATGATTTTGATTTCCACTTCCAGATGAGGATGGATTTTCTCCAACTGTGTCTTTATCATTGTCGTTTGTATCACTGCCAGGTTGCTCCCCCTGGTCCCCAGTTTTATCTTCATGTAATTCCTCCAAGTAAGTATTCAATGTGAAAATTTCTTTATAATATAAATCTTCAATAATTTCCTTCACATTTGGGGTGTTTTTACGAACAAGAGCTTCTCGAATTTGATTTAAAATTTTAATCTTATCTGGATTGATTCTAGATAAAGTTAACTCTAAATCTTTTGCAACAAGCTCAGCTACTGTCGGATTATTTCCTCCAGCAGAAATAGAAACAGTAATGTCACCTTGTGTCAGAACTTTATTCATAATAAAAGAAGATTTACTTCTATGGTCACAGCGAACATATGGGATCGATCTTTGAATAGCTGTTTCCTCTAAATGATCATTTAAGTGAGTATCATTGGTGGCAATAATAACATAATCATAACCCATAAATACAAAGTCCCTATTTACAAAAGATCCTTTTAACTTAACTCTTTCCGGATAATCTTTGGAAAGCTCTAATAGTTCCTCTTCGAAAGTTGCACCAATTACATAAATTTCAAACTTAGTATCTAATAAAGTTTTTACCTTTCTTGTTGCAACCTTACCTCCACCTAGGATTAGTATTTTTTTATCCTCAGTATCAACACTAATTGGAAAATATTTCATTACCCCAACACCTCCTCTAATAATTCAATAGCAGCATCTTTTTTATCTGTATTTTCCACATCTTTTAAAGATAGGATAGGTTCTCGTAATACCTTTTTTAAAGCAGAACGCACAATTTTTTCGACTTTCATTTTTTCAGCATGGGTCATATTTGTTTTTCGGAAAATATAATTAAGTGTATCGTCAGCTATATCGTCACATCTTTGGTTTAACGACTTCATGATAGGATCGATTTTACTTTCAGCAGCCCATGTTTTTAACTCTGAAATCTTATCTTCTACCATTGGTTTAAACCCATCTAAAATTCTTTTCTTTTCCTCTAGATTTTCTTGAGCTAAGGATTCTAAATCATCAATATCATATAGACTTACAAGTTTTAAATCTTTAACATCTCGGTCTACATCTCGTGGAAGTGATAAATCCATAATATATAGTGGCTTCTTACGATTTTTAATATTTTTCTTTTTAATGATAGTATGGGGAGAAGAAGTGGCAGAAATTAAAAGGTCCATTTCCTCAATTCCTTGAGTTAATTCTGAAAAGGGAAAAATTTCAATTTCTGGGTACTCCCATTTCATTCGATGGGAATTTTCAAGGGTTCGATTACATACATATACTTTAGCTTCTCGTTCTAATAAATGATTTAAGGCTAATTTTCCCATATTTCCCAATCCGGAAATCATACATTTTTTATCTTTAAGCCCATTTAAATCTTCGTCTGCTTTTTTTACTCCAATATAGGCAATGGATAGGGGATGGTCGCTAATAGAAGTATTTGCTTTACAATATTTTGCAAAAGTGATAGCTTCTCTAAAAAATTTATTTAAAAATTTCTTAGAAGAACCAATTTCCATTGCTGTCATATGTGCATCTTTTACTTGCCCTAAAATCTGATCCTCACCAATTACTAAGGAATCCATACCCATAGAAACATAAAACAAATGACGAAAAGCTTCATCACCAGATTTTTCAACCACATATTCTTCAGGAAGGTCAACATTAAAATATTCAGAAAAAAACTGATGAACACGATGTAAATCTACATCTGCTTGTTCTGTTGCAAAGTAAATTTCTGAACGATTACAGGTTGATAAAATGACAGTTTCCTGACAGTAGTTGTTCATTAAAATATCGGAAGCCTCAATAATATCTGTTTCTTTAAAATGTACTTTTTCTCGAACTTCTATAGGTGCAACATGATGATTCATACCAACGACACAAAATTTTACCATAAGCTCTCCTCTCCACAGAAAAGTATTCTTGTATGATATTATACTCGTTTTTTTACTATTTGTAAAAGTTATGATAAAAGATAAAAAAGAATACTGAGGGAAAGATAATAAACAAGACGAGTATCAAACGATTTCCTAAAATTATCACAATAAAATTGAATAAAAAAATAAGGTCCGAATAAAATATTCGAACCTTACTCTTTTAGGATTATAATAACTCTTCAAGTGGTTTATAATCATACCCTAAATCATCTGCAACTGGTTCATATGTTACATAACCTTCTGCAGTATTAACTCCTGGAACCAATTCTGGAGCCTTTTTCACAGCTTCTTTCCAACCTAAATTAGCAATCATTACACCATAAGGAGTGGTTGAGTTAGATAGTGCATGAGTAGATGTTTGTGCAACTGCTCCTGGAATATTTGCTACTGCATAATGAACTACATCATGAGCCATAAATACAGGATCAGTGTGAGTGGTTGGTCTGTTTTCTGTAAGTTCTGTAGAACCTCCTTGGTCAATAGCAACGTCAACAATTACAGAACCAGGTTCCATTGTTTTAACCATTTCTTCTGTAACTAGTTTTGGTGCTTTATGTCCAGGTATTAAAATTGTAGAAACTACCATGTCTGCTTCTTTTACTGCATTTGCAATATTGAATTTGTTAGAATATAGAGTTTCGATGGTGTCTCCAAAGATGTCACAAAGCTCTCCTAAACGATCTACGTTTACATCAAGAACAGTAACTCTAGCACCCATACCAACAGCAATTCTAGTAGCTGCAGTACCTACGGTTCCAGCTCCAATTACTACAACGTATGCAGGAGCAACTCCTGGAACACCTTGTAATAATTTTCCTTTACCACCTTGTGGTTTTGTTAAGAACTTTGCACCTTCTTGAACAGCCATACGTCCGGCAACTTCACTCATGGGCTTAAGTAATGGTAGGGCACGACCTTTTTGCACTGTTTCAAATGCGATTCCAATACATTTCTTTTCTACTAAGTGCTTTGTAAGTTCTGCATCTGCTGCTAAATGTAAGTAAGTATAGATAATAAGTCCTTCACGGAAATATTTGTATTCACTTGGAATTGGCTCTTTGACCTTATAAATCATTTCAGCCTTTGCCCAAACATCTTCTGCTTTGTCTAATAACTCTGCACCAACTTCTTTGTACTCTTCATCAGTAAAACCGGATTCTACCCCAGCGCCTTTTTCAACATAAACAGTATGACCATTTTGAATAAGTTGGTATACACTTGCGGGAGTACAGGAAACTCTACTCTCTTTGTCCTTAATCTCTTTTGGCACTCCAATAATCAATTTTATTCACTCCTTTTAATATAATTTTGACAATGCTTACGTGTCAATAATAACATTGTTTATTTCGTTTGTAAACATGATGTCGGAAAATATTTTCATAAGAATTAGACAGAAAGAACATTCTAAAGAAAAAGTAAAAAATGTTTTGATATTGATATTGAATTGTAATAAAAACAGTGAAATACCTATGATATAATACTGGGTAGAAAGAGGAGGGATATTTTGAAAAATAAAAAAGTTAAAGTAATAACTTTACTATTGGCTCTATTACTTATGCTACCAGCAATGGTATCAGCAGCCACTTATAAAGATGTAGATACTAGTCATTGGGCGTATGAGTATATAACCAAATTAAGTAATGATCGAGTAATTACTGGGTATCCAGATGGAACCTATCTACCAAATAAAAATGTTGCTTATCTAGAAGTTCTTAAATTACTATATGGAGTAATGAATCCAGATGTAGAAGAATTAGGAAAAGCTAGAATTGCACATAATACAGATGTTGTAGGAGCTGGTGTTCCTGATTGGGCTCAAGACAGTGTAGATATGGCTCTTTATAGAGATGTAATTAATGTTTCTAATTTAACAGATGCAAAAAATGCAAATATGATTTCTAATAACCCAGTAAATGTTCCAGATAGACAAACTATTGCCATGTACTTTGCAAAGGCTTTAGGAATGTCAGAATCTGATGACTTTACAGTTCTAAAGCATAAAGATGTTAATGAGATACCAGAAATTAATAAGAAATATCTTGTACCATTAGTAAAAGCAGGAATCTTTGATCCTACTGGTTCAGATGGAAACTTTGAAGGACGTCGTGGAATCAGACGTGCAGAAATGGCAAAGATCACCTATCTTGCCCACGAGTATATGAAAAAGTATGGTTTAGAATTGACTATGGAAGGTAAAGTTATTATTGAACCAAGAAAAGATACGAATGTATTTTTCATTGAGAAAAAAGACGGAAACGCCGAATCCTTTGGCTTTGACAAAGACACAAAATTCACCCTTAATGGAAAAGAAATAAAAGCTGAAGATGTTAAAGAGGGACAAGAAGCTAAAGTCACTTATGTGAAGACCGATAGCCATCAATCGGGAAAATTAGCAAAAAAAGTAGAATTAAAAACAGATGAAATTCCAGCAGTAGGTTATGTATTAACTGTTATGGATAAAGCTCTTGAAGTAAACTATGCGGAAAATGTTATTGATGTAAAATACGATACAAAAGATTCTGTAAAGGTTGATAAAAAAGGCGTATTTATTTTAGCAAAAGATGCTAAAATTACAAGATATGACAAAACCATTGAATTAAAAGATGTTAAAGTCAATGATTTTGTTGAATTTACGTTAAAAGATAACCAAATTACGGGAATTAAGGTGATTCCTCAAAACTTTGAAATTACAGGGGAATTGGTAAAAATTGATGATCGTAAAGCAGATGATAAATTTGCTGAAGTCACATTAAAACTTTCTGATAAGAAAGAGCATGTATTTTATGTAGAAAAAATAGCTGGCTCACAAGGTCAGTATTTTGGACAAAAATATAATGTGAATGGGTTAGAAAGTAAAAAAATAGGCGAGAATGTAACCTTTACTTTGAAGTATAAGTTGATAGAAAAATTAGG